>JBATYU010000759.1:0-3548 GCA_049674245.1 Bradyrhizobium sp.
CCCTAACCCTCCCCCGCAGGCGGGGGAGGGAAGGGTGGGGGCGGTCGGCGAGCGCCAGGTGAATTTTCGGCTGCGCGACTGGGGTATCTCGCGGCAGCGCTATTGGGGCTGCCCGATCCCGGTGATCCACTGCGAAAAATGCGACGTCGTGCCGGTGCCCGACGCGGACTTGCCGGTGACGCTGCCGGAAGATGTGACCTTCGACAGACCCGGCAACGCGCTCGACCATCACCCGACCTGGAAGCACGTCATTTGCCCGAAATGCCGGGGCAAGGCTAGCCGCGAAACCGACACCATGGACACGTTCGTGGATTCGTCCTGGTACTTCGCGCGCTTTACCGATCCCTGGAACGATCAGGCCCCGACCACGCCTGACGTCGTCAATCGGATGATGCCGGTCGACCAATATATCGGCGGCGTCGAGCACGCGATCCTGCATCTGCTCTATAGCCGCTTCTTCATCCGCGCGATGAAGGCGACCGGCCATATCAACATGAAGGAACCGTTCGCCGGCATGTTCACCCAGGGCATGGTGGTGCACGAGACCTATCAAAAGGCCGACGGCAGTTACGTTACGCCGGCGGAGGTGAGGATCGAGACTGCTGCCAATGACCGCCGCGCGCTCCTGATCGAGACCGGCGAAGAAGTTGCAATCGGCCCGATCGAAAAGATGTCGAAGTCCAAGTACAACACGGTCGACCCCGACGACATCATTGCGACCTACGGTGCCGACGTCGCGCGCTGGTTCATGCTGTCGGACTCTCCGCCTGACCGCGACGTGATCTGGAGCGACGAGCGGGTACAGGGCGCCTCGCGTTTCGTGCAGCGGCTATGGCGGCTGGTCAATGAGTCAGCCGATAACGCCCGGTCAGCGCCGGCGGCGCGGCCAACGTCCTTCGGTTCCGACGCGCTCGCACTGCGCAAGGCGGCTCATGGCGCGCTAGACAAGGTCTCCTCCGGTATCGAGCGGCTGCATTTCAATGTCTGCCTCGCCTATATAAGGGAATTTTCGAACGCGCTGGGCGACGTGCTGGCACGCAAGGAACCGCCGCCGGACCTGGCCTGGGCCGTCCGGGAGGCTGTGGTCATCCTGGTTCAACTGTGCGCGCCCATGATGCCGCATCTGGCCGAGGAGTGCTGGGCGGTACTGGGCCAACCGGGACTGATTTCGGAAGCCGATTGGCCCCAAATCGAACGCGATTTGCTGGTTGAAGACACGGTGACGCTGGTGGTCCAGGTCAACGGCAAGAAACGCGGGGATGTCACGGTGGCCAGGGATGCGCAGAACCCGGAAATTGAGGCTGCCGTTTTGGCCCTCGATACGGTAAAATTGGCTCTCGGCGGCAAGACCGTCCGCAAGGTGATCGTTGTTCCCATGAGGATCGTGAATGTCGTTGGCTAGCATCCGCATTGCCGCCCGGTTCGTTGCCACGGCCGCTTTGGCGGCGCTGACAGCCGGCTGTTTCCAGCCCATGTATGCCGAGCATGCCGACGGAACACCCGGCCTGCGCGACAAGCTGATGACCGTGGATCTGCCGCCGGTGGACAAACCGAACGCGTCGCGAGATGCGCGGATCGGGGTGGAAATTCGCAACGCGCTGGCGTTCAAGCTCTACGGCACCGCCACCGGCGCGCCGCCGCTCTATAAGCTGGTGCTGCGCTTCAATACCAGCCGTTCGTCGCTGATGATCAATCCGGCTACCGCGCTGCCGAGCAGCGAGACCTACGGCATCGACGCGCAATATAACCTGATCGAGATCGCGACCGACAAGTCGGTGATGACCGGTACGACGTTCTCGCGTGTGTCGTTCGACATACCCGGCTCCTACCAGCGGTTTGCCCGCGGCCGCGCCTTGCGCGACGCCGAGGATCGCGCAGCGCAAGAAATCGCGGACAAGATCCAGACCCGGCTGGCATCGTTCTTCGTCGCCGGCACCTGATCTTGGTCGCGCTGCGCGGAAAAGACATCGATGCATTTCTCACCCGGCCCGATCCGGGCCGTCCGATCATTCTGCTCTACGGTCCCGACGCGGGGCTGGTGCGAGAGCGCGCCGACGCACTGCTGGCTTCCGCGGTCGATGATCCCAACGATCCCTTCTCTCTGGTGAAACTCGACGGCGACGAATTGTCCGCCGAGCCGTCGCGGCTGGTAGATGAGGCGATGACGGTGCCGCTGTTCGGCGGCCGCCGCGCCATCCGCGTCCGGGCCGGCTCGCGCAGTTTTGCTGGCGGAGTCGACACGCTCGCCGATTTACCCATCAAGGATTGCCGCATCGTCATCGAAGCTGGCGAGCTGCGGCCGGAATCGCCGCTGCGCAAGGCCTGTGAGCGCGCCAAGACCGCGGTCGCGATCGCCTGCTATCCCGACGGCGACCGCGAGCTTTCGAAATTGATCGACGATGAGCTGCGGATCGCGAATTTGCACATCGCGCCGGATGCGCGCGCAACGCTGATGGCGCTCTTGGGCGGCGACCGCCAGGCCTCGCGCAACGAGCTTCGCAAGCTCACCCTTTACGCCCATGGCAGCGGCGAGGTGACGCTCGACGATGTGATGGCCGTGGTCGCAGACGCCTCCGAGTTGAAGCTCGATCCGATCGTGGATGGTGCGTTTGCCGGCAAGCCCGACCTGGTCGAGGGCGAATTCGCCAAGGCCATGGTGGCCGGCACCTATCCCGGCGTCATCATCTCGGCCGCGCAGCGTCAGGCGGCCTGGCTGCATAAATCGGCGCTGGCGGTTGCCGAGGGAACGCCGGTCCCAACCCTGCTCGAGGGCGGGTTCCCGCGTTTGCATTTTTCGCGAAAGTCGGCGGTCGAAACCGCGCTGCGCAATCTTAACGCCGCCCGGCTGGCCTCGATCATCGATCTGCTCGCCACCGCCGCGCTCGACATGCGTAAACAGCCGGCGATTTCCGCCGCCATCGCGCAGCGTGCGCTGCTGTCGATCGCGGCGAATGCGCGAAAAAAAGCCTAGAGCGTGATGACTTTTCTTCGAGTCGTCATCCCGCTCGATCTATTTGTTTGAGCATGATCTTTTCAGAAAACCGGTGCCCACTTTTCCGGATCATACTCTAAGAGCCCCGCGCCAATCTGCGCATGACCTCGTCGAGCTGCTCGAGGTTGCGGTAGCCGATCTGCACGGTGCCGCCGGGATCGCGGTGATGGACGCTGACCTTGAGCCCCAGCGCATCGCTAACCCGCTTCTCCAGTGCCGCCGTGTCGGCGTCCTTGGTCTTGCCGCCGCGTGCCTTCTGCGGCCTGCGTTCGGGCACTCCCTCGACATGCGCCAGCGCCTCGGCCTGACGCACGTTGAGGCCTTCCTCGACGATGCGCTTGGCGGCGGCCAGCGGATCCGGCACCCCGATCAGCGCCCGGGCATGCCCCGCCGACAACCGGCCGGAGGCGATATAGGCCTGCACCTCGGCCGGCAGCTTGGTCAGCCGCATCATGTTGGCGACATGGCTGCGGCTCTTGCCGACGATCTTGGCAATATCCTCCTGGCTGCGTTTGAACTCGTCGGCCAGCGCGTGATAGCCCTGCGCCTCTTCCAT
>JBATYU010000760.1:0-7728 GCA_049674245.1 Bradyrhizobium sp.
ATGTTGGCACCAGCACCTGCGAATGCACGCGCACACCCAAGGCCTATTCCGCTTGTCGAGCCGGTCACAACAGCCGTCTTGCCCCTAAGAATACTCAATTCACTCTCCTTCTTTGTCTGTTGCATGCCTTCATATTCGACCGACCAGACTCATCTCGCGGGCTTCGAGGAGACGTCGGCTTGGCTGTTGGAGGTAGTCGTGCACGACCTTGCCCAGCCCGAGCGTCAGGTCGGCCAGTATGTGGATCGCGGACACCACCTCGAGAACTGGCAGGTCAGCTACGGGTGCCAACGCGTGAGGCGTCAAATGGAGCGCCGCAGGCCCGGTCCACGCGCCCTTTATCGTGACATCCTCAAGATGATATTCGACCAGTTCGCAGATGCGTGCCGTGCCGTCGACATGCGGAATGATCTTGAGCAAGAAGTTCGGCGCCGCAAGCGAAGCTCTGACGTGCGACAGATTAGCTTGGCTATGTTTATAGCCCATCGTGCCGGTCGCAACCCGAATGGGTCCGTAATCCAGGGTACCGACCAGCGTGTCGACCTCAGTCCGCAGCGTCGGCTGTGCCAGTTTCTTGGGAAAACCCCAAAGCTCGCGACCGCCGGCGATCGGCCCCTCGTCATTGAGGAACATGCAGTGGGTGTAGCTGCCCTTCCGGCCCCGGAAAGAGACCGGGATCACTTGCCCACTCTCAGTGTAATCGCCAAAGCCGTTTGAGTCCGGCATGCGGATGAATTCGTATTTCACCAGCGCCTCGTGGATGTCGATGTCGAGGGGCCCGGGCACCACCGCGCGAAGCTTCACCGGGTCCGTGCGGTAAGTAATGATCAGGTATTCACGGTTGACGAAACGGTAGGGTCCTGGCGGGTATGACGGGCTGGTCAGCGGCATCGCGAACGCCCGCTGCAATATTTCCTCTTCGCGCATTTTCATATCCTTCTCTGTGTTCAGCAATGGCTCATAATTATTCACGACCGTCGCGTTCGAGATCGAACGTGAACACGCCGTCAAGGCTCGCGGGGCGCGCAAAAACCTCAGGATGGCGAAGTGTGCGTACGGCATCGTGATAGCCCGCACGCCAATGATCCTGCATCGACAGACGGGAAAACTCGTGGTCTTTGGAGTGACCTTCGTAATTGCGGGCCCGGTAGATCAGGTGAACGATGTTGTAGACCTTGTCACTGGCGATCGACTTCAGGATCTTCAGATCATCGTTCTCCTCAAGATCGCCAGGGAGCCTGCGGAGAAGAGCCGCAAGAGCACGCTGCACACGGTGCACGCTCTTGAATTGTTCGGTGCTCGCGCGCGTGCGGCTTGAAAACTGAATTTCCTTGTGACGTGTGGCGACTTCCGCCAGGTTACGCGGAAGCGCGCCTTGCGAGCTCCAGAGGTCAACCTGAAATGCGAGTGTGTCCTCGCGGCGGGGGTTGCTCTCAATTACCCACTGCAGTGGCGTGTTGGACACAAGGCCGCCGTCCCAGTAATGCTCGCCATCGATCTCGATCGCGGGAAAGCCAGGTGGCAGCGCCCCACTCGCCATGACATGCTCGGGGGCGATCTTGTGAGTGTTGGTGTCGAAATAGACAAAGTTACCAGTCCTGACATTGACCGCGCCCGCGCTGAAGCGCGTCATTCCAGCATTGAGACGATCAAAATCCACCAGGCGCTCGAGGGTTTGCCTGAGGTGCTTGGTATCGTAGAAGCTGGTCGCAGCCATCGTGCCGCCCGGCTGCAGCCAGGGCATCACAGCCCGCGTAGAGAAAAACCCGGTTGCGCCGAACGCGGCAGCCATACCGGCGCTCATTTGATTAAGGAGATTGCGAGCGTCGTCGCTTCGGGCGAGATCGACGAATGGATTGCCTGACCAATCCCAAGGCGCGCTCGAAGTCACCTGCGTCCAGAACTCGCGCAATCGGTCGATGCGGGAATTGGGCGGGTTGCCTGCGATAATGGCGGCATTGATCGCCCCGATCGAGATGCCCGCGATCCAGTTCGGATGGATATCGGCCTCCGCCAGCGCCTCGTAGACGCCGCCCTGATATGCCCCCAGCGCACCGCCGCCCTGCAGGAGCAAGGTGACGCATTCGAACGGCAACTTTCTTTTCGCCGTCATGAGGTGTGGTTGAAGCTGAAAATTCATTGTGTGCTCTTCGTTTGAGGATTTCGGACCACCCTCGGGATTGTCGATCTCCGATCCAGCGCCAGTGTTCTGCTGGCCGGAAAAAGAGATTGACATTCTAACCCGAGGAACTAAACTAAACCGTATAGTTTAAATAGGCCACTGTCAAGAAGAAGAGCTCAAGCGACCCCGTCAGCTTTTTGTGAGCGCGGCAAGTCGCTGAAATTCCAGCCTTCTTGCACAGAGATCAACCAGAGGAGTATCCGACATGATTTCGAAAATCAGACTTCCTATCCAAGCGCTAGCAGTGTTGCTTTGCGCGACAACCGCCTCTGCGCAGGAGAATCGCGGTACCCCCGAGCAGAGGGCGGCGTGCGCTCCCGACGCCTTCCGCTTCTGCGTTGGCGACATTCCTGATCCCACCAGCGTCGAGCAATGCCTGAGGCGGAACGAGTCCAGTCTCAGCGACGCGTGCCGATCGGTGTTCGAGCAGAGCGCCGGCCCTGTGGCCAGCAGAAACACCCAGAGAATGGGCCCGGGAGGACCGACTCGAGCCGCGACATCCCGAGAGGCCGAGTGAGCCAACAATAAGGAGATAGCGAAATGGATATGTTCTACATCCCCGCGATTGCGTCGTTTTCGGGGTCCGCTTCCGGAACGCTGGCGTCGATTATCACAGGCTGGGTGACACAGCGTCGCAAGGACCGCGTCCGCCATTCACTGCGGGCCACGTCCCAGCGTGAAGAACTCTACAAGAACTTCATTGAAGAAGCATCGAGGCTGTACGCCGACGCCCTCGTCAACGACAAGTCCGAGGTCTCGAAGCTCGTCGACCTCTACGCTCTCATCGCGCGGATGAAGATCCTTTCGAGCGACGCCGTGATCGAAGCGGCCGAGAAGGCGGGCCGGGTGATCCTGGAAACCTATCTCTCCCCGAACCGGACATTCGTCGACCTGCCCGACCTGATCAACGAGATGGATCCGTTGCGCGATTTCAGCGAGGCCTGCCGTTGCGAACTGCATTCGGCCGACCGGCGCTGAGGCTCTCTGACCATGCCGCTATTTCAGTATTTCGGGTGGGTGGGAAGCTTTCTGCTTGCGGCACTTCTTGCCGCGAACTGGTGCTTCCCCGCACCGGTTGCTCCGCAGTCTGATGTTCCACTCGATCAGAAGATCAGCATTCGGATCCATACGGATCATAGATGGCCTGAGCGTGTGGTGTTGGACACGACGGGCACGACACAGGCGCAAGAAGCATGCGCGGAGAACGGCATTGGTGGAAGCGAGCCTGCCGCTGTCGCGGGCCTCACTTTCCCCAACCCGCTTCACAAGCCGCCAGGAAAAAGCTGACGCGTTCGCGTACGAAAGTGGGCAATTCACTGCGCAGGTCTTTCGCGCCCTCTCCCATCAGAGCCCGCATCAACATTGGGAGCAGGATGAGATCCATGAAAATTTGCGCGGTTGTGAGGCTTCGTTTCGGGCCGAAGGGGCCTTTTGAGCCGCGCGAAAGCGTGAGGGTAGCATCGGTCAGGACATGAGAAACAGCAGCCGCTGCCTGATCGCGCCCGGCCTCGTGAACATGGCGGCTCAAGGCCGGGAATCTCTCGGCTTCGGCAATTGTGGCGCGCGTGATTCCAAGCGTCTCCTCGATGAATCGTTCGACGACCTCGCTGCCGAGGCTCGCGAGCTTGTCCTGCACCGTGCGTCCCTTGGGCTCAAAGCCCTCGAAATTCGTCAATCCCTCGAGGACGCGGGCGACTACCGCCTCGAAGAGCGCCTCCTTTCCCGGGAAGTGAGCATAGATCGTCGGTTTGCTTGCCGGCGCCACCTCCGCGATCTCATCGAGGCTGGCGCCTTGATAGCCCTTCTTGAGGAACACCCGCTGAGCCGCATCGAGGATCCGCGCTTTGACGTCGCCCGCCAGGTCTTTGGGCGGCCGTCCTTGGCGCGGCCGTTTCGAGTCGCTGTGTTTGCTCACCATCTGCTTTCACCCCTGCATTCACGATGCTGCGAGCGACGAAGCTCGCTGACAATGACGGCTTGACACGGGGCCAATCAAAGTGCAAGTAAAATAAACTATACGGTATAGTTTACATAAATCAGAAGAGACCACTGTGTCCCATTCCATCTCCCATCCGCCCGGCCTGGAGGGACGAACCCTGCTGGACGAGCTGAACCACCGAATCAAGAACGAGCTCGCCTCGGTCATCAACCTCGTCACTTTCAAAGCCGTCTGGACGGATAATGTCGAGGCCAAGGAAGAGCTGAGCAAAGTCGTCGACTTGCTTCACCAGCATGTCCAGGTCCACAGCATTCTGACAATGCCGGATCGCGACGCATCACTCGTAGATGCCGGCGAACAGCTTCGAAAGCTGGGACTGGCGATGAGCCGATGCAAGCTGGATCGCATGAACATCCGCCTCGTGTTGGCGGCTGAAACGCTGCCGCTGGAGTCGGAGCGGTGCTGGCGCCTGGCGTTGGCCATCTACGAGTTGGTGACGAACGCGGTCCGCCATGCCTGCTTCGATGGCCGAGACGGTGAAATCAAAATCAGGCTGATGCGTGCGGGCTCGTGGGTTAACTGCTGCGTCACCGACAACGGCTCGGGCCTTGGAAGGATCAAGCTTGGTCGCGGCCTGCGGATCGTGGGCGATCTGGCGGGCAGCCTGGGTGGCCGCATCGACCGCACCTCCGGCACGATATGGAATTCGTTCTCGCTCGACTTTCCTTTGACGCAGCGAGAACGGCGCGCCAACCGCGCAGTCGCCGCCCGACGCCCCCGGACCGGCCGTCGATCTAAGGCAATGCCTTCACTGCCTTCCGCGCCAATCGTCGGCCAGCGGGCAACTACCCTCAACGTTCAGCCCCAACTCTAGAGCAAAGGATAATACAATGTCGCGAAAGACTCTTATCACCCTGTCCGCGAGCATGTTGCTCAGTGCCGCCATCGCAGCGCCCACTGCCGCACTGGCGCAATTCGGCCCTCCTCCGGGTCCTCCGCCTATGCTCGCTGGTCCTCCTCCAGTCCTCGGTGCCGGTGGTCCTCCTCCCGGTCTGGGCGCCGGCGGTCCTCCCCTCGGTGGTTCTTCGGCCGGACCTGTCGCTGGCCTTCCGCCCCGTGGCGGCGCGGACGCACCTCCGCGCGAGTTCGCCGGTGGACCGCCCCGTCTCGATGGTGCTGGCGGATTGCATGGTCTTGATCGCGGCGGCCAGGCCAATTTTCGCGCCATCGCGGGTCGCGCCGCGGCCTACAGCGCTAACGGCTTCAGTCGAAATAATTACACCACCTATGGCTATGGCCGTGGCTACCGGCACGCCTACACGGCGGCGACGGCGACGGCGGCTTACGCCTATGGCAGAGCCGATGCCTCTTCCGACGATGGCTGCTACGTCTCCGCAGACAGGCGATACGGCACCAGGCGTGTTCTGGTCTGTCATGAAGATTGATTGAGGCCACGGACCTTTGGCACCTCGGTCTTGGACCGGGGCCCTGTCCTTTGGGCCGCGCGCAACTTGCCCGTCAGGTCAAATTTTGGACTTGACGCTCCAGTAAATAAACTATACCGTATAGTTTGGATAAACAGGAAACCCCGCTGTGCCCCCTTTCTCACCCCATCCGCCCGCACTGCTGAGGCATATGAATGCCGCACTCGCGGTCGTGCTTCTGGCGACGCCACTGAGCGCCTGCAACGACCACTCCACCAATCCTGTGGAGCGTGCCGCGTTCGTACGCACCGAAATTGTGCAGCCGCAGGACGGACAGGCTTCGCTCACGCTGACCGGCGAGGTCCAGGCGCGCTACCGCGCTGACCTCTCGTTCCGGGTGAGCGGACGCGTACTCGAGCGGCTGGTCGATGTCGGCGCCCACGTCAATGCCGGCGAGCTCCTGGCAAGGCTGGATCCGGCCGAGCAGCAGGCCGATTTTGACGCCGCGACCGCAGCTGTGGCTGCGGCGGAGGCCCAGCTACGCGTAGCCCAAGCCACGTTTGATCGGCAGACCTTGCTCATCTCTTCCGGCTTCACCACCCGCGTCGCCTACGACCAGGCGCAGGAGCAATTGCGAACCGCACAAAGCACGCTTGAATCGGCAAAAGCGGAGCTGGGAAGGGCCCGCGAAGGGCTTGACGATACCGAACTGCACGCCCGCGCTGCGGGTGTGATTACAGCGCGAAGCCTCGAGGTCGGGCAAGTCGTGCAGGCGGCCCAATCGGTTTTCACGCTGGCGCAGGATGGCGAGCGTGATGCCATCTTCGATGTCCCAGAGTCGATGTTCTTGGGCGATGTGGATCACGACCACGTGTCGCTGGCGCTGGTCTCGGGTCCTGACATCACCGCCGTTGGCTACGTCAGGGAGATATCGCCTGCCGTCGATCCCAAGAGCTCCACGGTTCGCGTGAAAGTCTCGATCCAAAATCCACCACCAGCGATGACGCTCGGAAGCGCCATCGCCGGCACCGCCGGGACGAAAGCCGCCACCGAGATCACCGTGCCGTGGACCGCGCTGACGGCAACGGGCTCAAAGCCCGCGGTGTGGATCGTCGATCCCAAGACAAGCACAGCTTCGCTGAAGCCGGTGATTGTCGGCGCCTACGAAGCCGGAGCGGTGCTGATCAAGCAAGGGCTGGAGGCCGGAGACCGCGTCGTCATCGATGGAGGCAAGCTGCTGAGCTCCGGCCAGCCCGTGACATTTGCTGGAGATCGGTCATGAGAACGCGAACTTTTGTCATAGCAAGCACCATCGCTTCGGCATTGGCTATGGCCGGATGCAAGCAGGAAGCGAAGGCGCCGGAACCCGTCCGGCCCGTGCTATCAACCGTCCTGCAACCGGCCGCATCAGCGAGCACGGTGGCGATTGGAACCGTCCAGCCCCGCTACGAGACCAATCTCGGCTTCCGCGTGCTGGGGCGCCTCATCACGCGTCCGGTTAACGTCGGAGATCTGGTGGTTGAGGGGCAAACGGTTGCCGCAATCGATCCCACTGCCCTCGAGCTCGCGGTGCGGTCAGCGAAAGCGGACCTTTCGAAAGCCGAGGCTCTGCTTGAAAACGCAGTCGGGACCGAGGAGCGAAAGCGGATCCTGATCAAGACCGACGCCACGACGAAGCAGACGCTTGACGATGCAGAGCAGGTGCGCGCGGGCGCACAAGCATCGACCGCCCGCGCCCGCGCGAATTTGACGAAGGCTATCGAGCAGCTGGGTTATGCACAGGTGAAGGCTGATTTCGGCGGCGTCGTCACGGCCGTAGGTGCCGAAGTGGGACAAGTCGCCTCACCGGGTCAGAGTATCGTGACCGTGGCGCGACCGGACATCCGCGAGGCTGTGGTCGATATCGGCGCTGACTTCCCAGCACCCTTGACGGTCGGTTTGCCGTTCACGGTCAGCTTGCAGCTGCTTCCTGCCGTTCAAGTCCAGGGCCGAATCCGCGAAATTGCGCCGCAAGCTGATTCCGTGACGCGCATGCGCCGCGTTCGTATCGCGTTGAATAATCCGCCTGAGAGCTTCCGGCTCGGAAGCACCATCACGGCAAGTTTAAGCGACGGCCACGCCTCAGCGCTGCGAGTGCCCGCGTCCGCCGTCCTCAAACAGGGCGCCGAGACTTTCGTCTGGGT
>JBATYU010000761.1:0-11961 GCA_049674245.1 Bradyrhizobium sp.
GGCTTGGGCCGCACTGGCCGTTTCCTCGCGATCGAGCACTGGAACGTCGAGCCCGATATGGTGCTGATCGCAAAAGCGCTCTCCGGCGGCCATGTGCCGGTTGGCGCGCTGCTGACACGCAAAAGCATCTTCGACAAGATCTTCAATCAAATGGAACGCGCGGTGGTGCACGGCTCGACCTTTGCGAAGAACGACCTCGCGATGGCGGCCGGCATCGCAACGCTTGAAGTGCTCGAGTCCGAAAAGCTGATCGAGGCGGCCGCCAAACGCGGCGCGGAACTTCGGCTGGCGCTGACGCGAATGGTTCCCGGCTACGAATTGCTGAAAGAGGTTCGCGGCAAGGGGCTGATGATCGGCGTCGAATTCGGTCCGCCGAAGTCATTGCGGTTGAAGGCCTCGTGGAGCGTGCTGGAGACCGCCAGCAAGGGCCTGTTCTGCCAGCTCATCACGGTGCCGCTGTTCAAGGACCACAAGATCCTGACCCAGGTCTCGGGTCACGGCAGCCACACCATCAAGCTGTTGCCGCCGCTGATCATCACCGAGGACGATTGCAAGTGGATCGAGGCGGCGTTCGATGCCGTGATCGCCTCCAGCCACAAGGTGCCGGGCGCGATCTGGTCGCTCGGCAAGACGCTGGTCGACAACGCCGTGCGCCGATCGGCGTGAATACGCTCTAAGCAAAGCTAGCCTTCCGTATTCACCCGCATCGCGGATTCGAATTTGTCGCCGAACTCGGCGAGCTCGTCGGCGCCGATATCGCTGACCGCCCAGAAATTCAGTCCGCGGTCGCGCCAGCACCTGATATTGAATCCCTGAAGGGTTTCGATTTTCGCCGCACGACGTTCGGTGTTCGAGGTCTGCGCGACGAACAGGTTGATCACATGCGCGCGGCGCTTGTAGATCACCGCGCCGATGGCGCGGGCGTCGACATAGTCCAGCCGGCCGCCGATCAGCGTATAGCCTTGCGCGGTCAGGTCGATCACCGGAGGCGAAACGTCCAGCTTGCCGTTGAACCACGGCTTGACCGTATGCTGGTCGGTGGAGATCACGTCGGTCAGATGCCCGGCCTGCAAGGAGCGCAGATGCGCCGAGACTATCTCGGATTGGATGCGCTGCAGCTCATCCTCGCGCAGCACGATCGCGACCAGGCCGGTCGCCGCTATCGCAGAGACCGCCGATCCAAGCGCAAAGCCCCGCAGCACAGCGCGGCGGCTCGGCGCCTGGGTCTGCGGCAGCGACGCCTCGATGCGCCGGCGCAGCGCCAATGGCGCGGTGTACTTCATCTTGGCGGTGGCGATCGCCTGGCTCATCTCGCGATAGGCGGCAAGCTGCGCCGCGCAAGCTGGGCATCCTGCGATATGCTCTTCGACCTCGCGGGCATGTCCGGCGTCGAGTTCGCCATCCATCAGCGCGTGAAGCAGGATTTCGGCCTCCTCGCAAGTCATCTCGATTGCTCCTCTTCCGCCATCCACGCCGAGCGCAGCATGGCGCGGGCGCGCGCGAGGCGGGACATCACGGTGCCAACCGGGGCACCGACCGCTTCGGCGATTTCGCGATACGAAAGATTGTTGATTTCACGCAGCACGAACGTCTCCCGAAACGGATCTGCAAGCGCAGCCACCAGCCGCCGGATGGTGGCCGCATCGCGCGTGCGCAGCATCTCGGCTTCCGGCGTCTCCTGCGCCTCGTTCCAGAGCGGAGTCTGTTCGGCGCTCTCCGGCATGTCTTCGATCGCACCCGTCGGCGAGCTTGCCCGTCGCCCATATTCGGCCCGGCAGACATTGCGCAGGATCGCGAACAGCCACGGCTTCATCGCCGGCCCGCGATAACCATCGAAGTGCTTCAGCGCGCGTAAGTAACATTCTTGAACAGCGTCCTCGGCGTCGGTTGGGTCGCGAAGCAGGTAACGTGCCAACGTATAAACATCGTCCAGATGCGGCAGCGCCGCCTCGCGAAAGCGCCGTGCCCTTTCGGGATCGTCGTTGGCAGCGGTGACGGGCATCGCCTTTTGCTCGGCCTGTACAGAAGTTGCGTATGTCCGGCCGGCTGGAATCCACCGGCCGGACATGATTGTGATGCCTTGGTTTGGACCGCTACTCAACCTTGATCATTCCCGTCATGTGCGGGTGGAGCGAACAAAAATACTTGTAATCGCCCGCCGCCGTGAAAGTGAACGAGAAGGTGCCATCGGTATCCATCGTCTTCGCCCTGAATTTGCCCGCCGACACCACGGTATGCGGGATGTCGTCGTGGTTGGTCCAGGTCACGGTATCGCCGACCTTCACCTTGAGCTCAGGCGGCGTGAACGTGAAATTGTCGATGGTCACCTTCAATTCCTCGGCGCGGGCGCCGACCGCGCCGAACTGCAGGATGATGGCCGCAGCCACGGCGAGGCGAATGCCGAGGCGGCGGAAATTTATCGACGTCATCATGTACTTCCCTTATCCCTGCAGCGGGGTGTCGATGATCGCCAGGCGCTGATCGCCGAGCTTGAAGTTGACGCTGGCGATGCCGAGCAAGCCGCGCAGCTTGCTGTCTTCGACCTTCATCGGCCCGGGCGAGGGCGCGGTGCCGGGTGCCGGCTGCGGGAACGCGGTCGAGCGCGCGGTGTGGAAGGTGACGTTGCCCTCGACCTTCTGCATCACCTGGTGGATGTGGCCGTTCAGCACGGTCACCGAGCCGAAGCCCTTGAGGTATTCCAGCGCGCGGGCGCCGTCCTCGGTGCCCCAGCCCCATTGCGGATACACCGTCCAGAGCGGGATATGGGCGAATACCACGACCGGGGTGGATTTCGACTTTCCCTTGAGGTCGTCCTCGAGCCATTCAAGCTGTTCGGCGCCGAGATTGCCCAAGCCGCCGGCCTTGAGGTCGACCACGTTGACGAGGCCGATGAAGTGCACGCCGCCTGCGTCGAACGAGTAATAGCCGGGACCCTTGGTGCCCTTGCCGTAACGTTCCTTGTAGAACTTGATCTCCTCGTCGAGGAAGTCGTGCTCGCCCGGCACGTAGTGCACGTCGAGCTTGGCCTGCGAGATAATGCGCTCGGCATTGTCGAACTCGGCGGCCTTCGACAGATGGGTGACGTCGCCGGTGTGAATCATGAACGACGGCTTCGTCGGCATCGCGTTGATCTTGTTGATCGCTTCTTCCAACGTGCCGAGGGCGTTCGGGTTGGCCGGCTTGTCGAAGCCGACATGACTGTCGCTGATCTGCAGGAAGGTCATGCCGGCGGACTCGGCGGCCGCTGCGGAACCGACAAGTCCCAGCGAGCGGGGTACGCCGCCTGAAATGGTCCAGAGTACGCCGGTACCGGCCCAGGTCATGCATTCCAGCACCCGGCGACGGTTGACGCCCGAATCCTTGTTGTTTGGGCCGTCATCATGGTGATCGTGATCGCTCATTGCGCTTTCTCCTTGGACCCGTGATTGGGTTCCGGGGATGTGATCCTGGAGGGGCCGGATTTATTCCTGCCATTTCCTGAAGAATGGATGTGGCCGCCGGAGGTTAATGACGAATCCGTGACCTGAAAATCCGCCGCCCGCCGGGGCGGTATCGGTTCCCGCGCCGGATGTTGCGTTGCAGCATCGAAATGAGTTGACGCCGTTCAAGCTGTGGTTGTGTCGCGTCGCGCCATCCACTGCGCGACAGGGAAGGCTTTTTCAGCGCTTTAGCGTGCGTCCTCAAGGATCATCGCGGCGGCTTTTTCCGCGATCATCGCGGTGGGCGTATTGGTATTGCCCGAGGTGATGGTCGGCATCACCGAGGCATCGGCGACGCGAAGTCCGGCGAGCCCGTGAAACCGCAAGCGTTCGTCGACCACGGCCGCGGCATCGCTGGCCGTACCCATCTTCGCGGTGCCGACGGGGTGAAAGATGGTGGTGCCGATGTCGCCGGCGGCCTTGGCTAGCGATGCATCGTCGTCGCCGACCGACGGACCCGGCAGAAACTCGGCAGGGTGGTAGGGGATAAGCGCCTTTTGCTTCATCAACCGCCGCGTGGTGCGGATGGCATCGGCTGCGACCTCGCGGTCTTCGTCGGTCGCAAGGTAATTCGGCGCGATCGACGGCGCCTCATCGGGCCTGACTGAGCGGATCCGCACGGTGCCGCGCGAGGTCGGTTGCAGATTGCAGGCGCTCACCGTGATGGCGGGGAAGCGGTGCAAGGGATCGCCGAACTTGTCGAGCGACAACGGCTGCACATGGAACTGGATATTGGCGCGCGCGCGGTTGGAATCGGAGCGGGTAAAGATGCCGAGCTGCGACGGCGCCATGGTCAGCGGCCCGCGACGGCGGAAGGCGTAGTCGAGCCCCATCAGGCCGCGCCCGATCAGCGAATGGTAGGTCTCGTTCAGCGTGCGAATGCCAACAACCTTGTAGATCGCGCGTTGCTGCAGATGATCCTGCAGGTTGCGTCCGACGCCTTGCCGGTCGAGCACCACATCGATCCCGAGCGGGCTAAGCCAGTCGGCGGGGCCGATGCCGGAGCGGTGCAGCAGCTGGACCGATCCGATCGCGCCCGCGCTCAGGATGACTTCACCCCGCGCGCGGGCCTCGACGGTTTCGCCGCCCCGGATGAAGCGCACGCCGACGGCGCGGCCGTTCTCGACGATCAGGCGATCGGCCAGCACCTGCTTTTCCAGGCATAGATTGGGACGATTCAATACAGGCTTGAGAAAGCCGCGCGCGGAAGACCAGCGCCGGCCGCGCTTCTGGTTGACGTGGAAATAGCCGACGCCCTCATTGTCACCGGTATTGAAATCAGGAATTTTTCGAATTCCCATCTCTTCCGCGGCCTCGCCCACCGCGTCCAGAATATCCCACGACAACCGCGGCGCCTCGATCCGCCAGCCGCCACCGCTGCCGTGATGTTCGCTCTCGCCCAGAAAATGATCCTCCAGCCGCTTGAAATGCGGCAGCACGTCGGAATACGCCCAGCCGGCAAGCCCGAGCTGGCGCCAGTGATCGTAGTCGGCGGCCTGTCCGCGCATCGAGATCATCGCGTTGATGGCAGAACAGCCGCCGATCACCTTGCCGCGGGGATAGGCGAGCGAGCGGCCGTTGAGGCCTGCTTCCGGCTCGGTCCGAAACATCCAGTCCGAACGCGGATTGCCGATCGCGAACAGGTAGCCGACCGGGATGTGAAACCAGATCCAGTTGTCGTTGCCGCCGGCTTCCAATAGCAGCACGCGTTTTTTGGGATCAGCCGACAGGCGGTTGGCGAGGATGCAGCCGGCGGTGCCCGCGCCAACGACGACATAGTCGAAATCACCTTCAAGTCGCTTCATAAGTCCTTGCCCGGCGCCGTTTTTTAACGCCATAGCGCTGTCTTGGCCCGCTGTACAGCACCTCGCGGAGTGCGGAGCGGCGTGCTACAAAAAGGGTGAACCGTCACATCGGACAACCGGGATTTCCATGCCTATCGTCAACCGCGTCGCCGATCTGCAACCCGATATCCAGGCCTGGCGCCGGGATATCCATCAGCATCCCGAGCTGCTCTACGATGTGCATCGCACCGCGGCATTCGTGGCGGATCGCCTGAAGGAGTTCGGCTGCGACGAGGTCGCGACCGGCCTTGGCAGGACCGGCGTGGTCGGCGTCATCAAGGGCAAAAAGCCGGCCGTCGGCGATCTCAAGGTGATCGGGCTCCGCGCCGATATGGATGCGTTGCCGATCGAGGAAAAAACCAACCTCGCTTACGCCTCGAAGACACCCGGCAAGATGCACGCCTGCGGCCATGACGGCCACACCGCGATGCTGCTCGGCGCCGCGCGTTATCTCGCCGAGACCAGGAACTTCGCCGGGAATGCGGTGGTGATCTTTCAGCCGGCTGAGGAGGGCGGCGCGGGCGCGGCCGCGATGATCAGGGACGGGCTGATGGAACGCTTCGCCATCGACCAGGTCTTTGGTATGCACAATAACCCGGGCCTTCCGGTCGGCTCGTTTGCGACCCGTTCCGGTCCGATCATGGCGGCGACCGACGCGATCGACATCGAGATCGAGGGGCGCGGCGGGCATGCGGCGCGCCCGCACAAATGCCTGGATTCCGTAATGGTCGGCGCCCAGTTGATCACGGCGCTACAGCAGATTGTTTCGCGCAATGTCGATCCCTTGGATTCGGCCGTGATCTCGATCTGCGAATTCCACGCCGGCAATGCGCGCAACGTGATCCCGCAAACCGCCGTGCTCAGGGGCACCGTGCGGACGCTGACGGCGAAAGTGCGGCAACTGATCGAAAAGCGGGTGCGCGAGGTCACGGCCGGCGTCGCCCAGATGACCGGCGCCAAGATCGATCTCAATTACGAGCGCGGCTATCCCGTGACCAGCAATCACGCCGCGCAGACGGATTTTGCGACGCAGGTGGCAAAGGAAATCGCCGGAGACGGCAATGTGCGGGAGATGTCGCCGATGATGGGCGCGGAAGATTTCGCTTACATGCTGGAGCAGCGGCCGGGCGCGTTCATCTTCTGCGGCAACGGCGACAGCGCCGGCCTGCACCATCCCGCCTATAATTTCAACGACGAGGCGATCGTGTTCGGCACCTCGTACTGGATCAGGCTGGTGGAGAACTCGCTCGCCGCTTGAGGCGTTGCGGCACACGCGCTTTACGGATCGATCAGCACTCCCGGATTGAGCATGCCGTGCGGATCGAGTTCCTGCTTGGCTGCCCGAAGCGCGGCGGCGAAAAGCTGAGGCCGCTGTCGATCGTACCACGGCCTGTGATCGCGACCGACCGCATGATGGTGGGTGATGGTGCCGCCGGCCGCGATCAGCGCATCGCTGGCCGCAGTCTTGATGGCCTGCCACTGCTCAAGAAGCGCGCCGTGACGGCCGAGGGCGTGGAACGTGAAATAGGGGGCGGGCCCGTCCGGATAGATGTGGGTGAAGCGGCAGGTGACCTCGCCCTTGATTCCGGTAGCTTCTACAATTGCCCGCTCGGTCGCGGTTTTGATGGTGTCGTGCAAGCTTTCAAATCGATCCCAGGTGATGGCGGTCTCAAACGTATCGTTGATGAGGCCCGCTTGTGTCAGAAATTCGCGCGCATAGGGCATGCGAATGAAGGCATTGCGCCAGATGCCCGCCGACCCTTGCAGATGCGCGTCGCTGCCCTTTGCCGGCTCCGGCGTTCCTCCATGGTCGGCGCAGCATTCAAGGGCGCGCGCCATCCAGGCATCCAGCGGATGATCGCCGGACTCAAATGCCAGCACCATGATTGCGACGCCGCCTTCGGCTGCGCCGGTGTTGAAGGCCTCTTGCGGATCGAGAATGCGGCAGTTCGAGGGATAAAGTCCGGCCTGCGCGACGGCGCGCACAGCGCGCGCCGCGTCGAAGAAGGAGGCAAAGCGGAGCGATGCGCTGGCGCGGAATCTTGGACGTGGTTGCAATCGCATCCAGGCGCGCGAGATCACGCCCAGCACGCCTTCCGAGCCAATGAACAGGCGGTCCGCACTCGGCCCTGCACCCGATCCCGGCAGTCGGCGCGTCTCCACGATGCCGCGCGGGGTCACGACCCGCAGGCTTTCGACAAAATCGTCGATATGGGTGTAGAGGCTTGCGAAATGACCGCCCGATCGCGTCGCGATCCAGCCGCCAAGCGTCGAATATTCAAAACTCTGCGGAAAATGCCGCAAGGTGACGCCGTGCGGCTTGAGCGCCTCTTCCAGAGCCGGACCATAGGTGCCGCCTTCGATCAGCGCGGCGCGAGACATTGGATCCAGCTCGACGACGCGAGAGAGATTGCGCATGTCGAGCGTGACGGCGGCCTTGTGCTTGATGCCGTCGACGCGCGGCTCGACTCCGCCGCAGACGCTCGATCCGCCCCCGAACGGCGTCAGCGAGGCATCGATATCGCCGGCCCAATCCATCACGGCGGAAATCTCCGCCTCGTTGCGGGGATAAGCCACCACATCGGGCGCGCAGTCGTAATCGCCGAGCATCGCTCTCGCGTAGTCCGGATAGGACTTGCCGTAGGTGTGAGCGGCGCGGTCGTAGCGTTCGCTCGTGCAAAATGCGGCGAGTGAGGCCGGCGGCACCGCGCGCGGCGCCCTCAACACAAGCTCTTCCAGGCGCGGGACCTTGATCGTCTCGAATTCGTCACGCGCAAATTTCGCATGGTAGCGGCCGAGCACGAACCTCTGTTCCTCTGCGCTCATGCCTTCGCCTTCGCGTCCCCAGCCATAATGTTTGAGCCTCGCGCCAGTCATGAACGCTCCCTGAGTTCGGTTCGGAAGTTATGAGATTGCAGCAAATCGTGAGCGCCGAAAACCTCGCAAAACGAGGGGCGCGCGCGGGTTCGCGAGCAGAGAGGGCGTAGCCGGGGGGCAGGCCGCCGGCCGGCACTTCGCCCGGATTGAGTGGAGGCTCGAGGGACGAGAGGTCTCCAAGAGCCAAAAAACAAGGGGCCAAAAAACACCGCCGGGAAAGTAAGGGGCCATGCCTCACTGATGCGGCCCGCTTAACCTTTTTCCCGGCGTGCCGTTCGCGTGGTTGACCGCTATGCCATAGTCCGAACGGATACTATCGCACTCGGCGGCTCATCTGCTGAGGTGGCGTCATCGAACCTCCTCTGCTCATGGTTTCACGCAATATGTCGCTTTGGGCGACATCGGCGATGCTCCTCGGATCGACGCGCGCTGTCAAGTTGGATCACGGCGGGTCGTTCGCCTAGTCGTGAGTTCCGCCCGATCGGCGGGCCAGATCGGCGCCTCATGGGTTAGGGGCATCGGTGGTTGCAATCTCGCAAAACGAAAGCCCGCGCTTGTGGCGCGGGCTCTCTGTTGCGTCCGGACAGTGCCTAGAACTGGTGCGAGAACACGAAGTACAGCGTGCCGGAGATCACCATCGCCGCCGGCAAGGTCAGCACCCACGCCATGGCGATGTTGCGGATCGTCGACCATTGCAGCCCCGATCCG
Source organism: Bradyrhizobium sp. (assembly GCA_049674245.1). Taxonomy (GTDB): domain Bacteria; phylum Pseudomonadota; class Alphaproteobacteria; order Rhizobiales; family Xanthobacteraceae; genus Bradyrhizobium. The sequence goes on from JBATYU010000761.1 coordinate 8,909, forward strand.
TTGGCCGCCATGGTGCCGGCGATGCCGGATGAGAGCACGTGCGTGGTCGAGACCGGCAAACCGTAGCCATCGGCCGCCGCGATGGTCGCGGCCGCGGTGATTTCGGCACAGGCGCCTTGCGCGTAAGTCAGGTGGGTCTTGCCGATCTTCTCGCCAACGGTGACGACGATGCGCTTCCAGCCGATCATGGTGCCGAGGCCGAGCGCGATGGCGACTGCGATCTTCACCCAGGTCGGAATGAATTTCGTCGCGCTGTCGAGCGAACCCTTGTAGCTGTTGAGCGTGGCCACGTCGGCGGCCGAAAGCTCGGCTTCCTTGTCTTTCATCAGGAAGCGAATGGCCTCGGAGACCAGGTACATGTCATTACGGGTATTGCCGACGGCCTCCGCCGGGAATTTTGCCAGCGAGCCGTACTGGGTGACCTGGTTGGAGATATCGCGCACCAGCACCGCCAATGACGGATAGGTGCCTTCATTGATCTGGTGCTGCGCGACATAATTGGTCACGGCCGGCCGCGGGTTGCCGATGACGTTATAGCCGGCGGCCTTGCCCTCGATGACCTTGCTTGCGGCCGCCGAATTCGCGGTGAACTTCTCGATCTGGCTCGACGGCATCGCCCGGTTGAGCGCGTAGGCGGTCGGCACCGTGCCGATCAGGATGAGCATGATCAGGCCCATTCCCTTCTGGCCGTCGTTCGAGCCGTGGAAGAAGCTGACCAGCGTGCAGGTCAGGATCAGGATGCCCCGGACCCACCAGGGCGGCGGCTGGTCGCCCTTCGGCTCGCCGAACAGCGCCGGCGTCGCGCGCAGCAGGATGGTCTTGAGGACATAAAGCAGGATCGCCGCCAACGCGAAACCAAAAAGCGGCGATAACAGAAGCGCCTTGGCGATATTGGTCGCCTGCGTCCAGTCCACGCCGGAGGTGCCGTCGCGGCCGCAACAGCGCGTTGGTGATGCCGACACCTATGATCGATCCGATCAGGGTGTGCGAACTCGACGCCGGCAGCCCGAGATACCAGGTGCCGACGTTCCAGATGATGGCGGCGATCAAAAGCGCAAACACCTGGCGAAGCCCGCGCTAGAGCCGACCTGCAGGATCAATTCGACCGGCAGCAGCGACACGATGCCGAAGGCGACCGCGCCGCTGGAAAGCAGCACGCCGATCAGATTGAACATGCCGGACCAGACCACGGCGATGTGGGCCGGCATCGCGCGCGTATAGATCACGGTCGCGACCGCGTTGGCGGTGTCGTGGAAGCCGTTGACGAACTCGAAGCCGAGCGCAATCAGCAGGGCGACAAGGAGCAGGAGATAGGGCAGATAATTCGTCACCCGCGTGCCGGTCGCATCGATGTCGGCATAGATGCTGTAGGCAACGAACAAGAGGGCAGCGGCGACCACCCCCATGTAGATAATGCCGGTCAGTGGATGAAAGCCTTTGTCGAGATCAGGACCCCTGCGCAGGGCGGGCTCGATCGAACCGGGTAACGCCATATCACTCATGTCAAACTCCCCTTATCCCAATGGGCAGGATTTTAGCTTGGTGCTTGTGACAGGAGCGTGAAGCGCGCCGGGGAGGCAGGGCTTTGTGCGAAGGCAAGGAGATCATGGAGGAGTACAAAGGCTGCGAAGCGCTCGACGCCGGCATGCTGGCCGCGGCCCAGGCCGTCGAACACTACGAAATCTCCCGCTACGGCACGCTGAAACAATGGGCGCAGCAGCTCGGCATGAAGGACGCGGCTCGGCTATTGGACGAGACCCTGCAGGAGGAGAAGAAGACCGACCAGACCCTGACCTCGCTGGCGGAAGCCGCCGTCAACCTCGCCGCGGCGGCGTGATGAGCGTGGCTGAATGTAGTCGTCATGGCCGGGCTTGTCCCGGCCATCCACGTCTTATCTTGCGACGCTTTAAAGACGTGGATGCCCGGCATAAAGCCGGGCATGACGATTGCAATTGCTGGCGGGCGAGCGTTACGCCGCCCGCGCCGATTTCCTCAACAGATCGGCTGCGATCTTCAAATCGTCGACGAACCGCTGATATTCGCGCACTTTCGCGTCTTCGTCGGGCAGCCGCAGCAGATAGGACGGATGCACCGTCACCAGCGCCTTGATCCCGTCGGCAAGATCGATCAGGCGTCCGCGGTTCTTGTTGATCGGCGTGATTTTTCCGAACACGCATTGGGCTGATGTCGCGCCCATCGCCACCACCAGATCCGGTTTGATCGAATTAAGCTCGCGCTCGTACCATGGCCGGCATGCCTTGATTTCCGGCGTATTCGGCTTCTGATGCAGGCGGATCTTGCCGCGCGGGACAAATTTGAAATGCTTGACCGCGTTGGTGACGTAGACTTTTCTGCGATCGATGCCGGCTTGTTGCAGCGCGCGGTCGAGCATCTGGCCTGCCGGTCCGACGAACGGGTGGCCGGCGAGGTCTTCCTTGTCGCCGGGCTGCTCGCCGACCAGCATGATTTTCGCAGCTTGCGGGCCTTCGCCGAATACGGTCTGGGTCGCATCTTTCCAAAGAGGACAGGCCCGGCAGGAGGCCGCTTCCTCGCGCAGCGTTTCGATATTTTCGATTGAGCTTACAGATTTTCGTTCCATCGAAGGCTCTGCCCGTTGCGGCGGTTTCGTTCCGGTATCGGCGATCCCTGCGCCAATCCAGCATTCGGTATCGGCGATCAACTGTTTAATGATCGAGGCTTCCGGCAGGTTCCTCCAGTACTCCTTCGGCCTTTCCGTCTGCAAGGTTTTTGCCTTCAGCCGGGCCGGATCGAAGATGCTCGCGTGAGTGCGCCGCCAAACTTCCTCGAGCCGGTCTTCGGTCGGCGCCTCGGCTATGCCTGACGTCAGCGAGACGGCATGGCCGTCCCAATGCGCGCAGACGTCTGACGTGAGGATCGACCAGGGCATGTCGGCAAAACGGCTCGCAAAGAACGGCGCGGTCGCCTCCACGATGTGGTGCTCCGGCTCGAACCAGGCGAGGTAATGCGATTTCTGTTCGCGGCCGATTTCGTGGAAGCGGACGAGCGCTTGCATCTTGTGCTGATCGCGATGC
>JBATYU010000762.1:0-2808 GCA_049674245.1 Bradyrhizobium sp.
TTTCGACCTCGAGATTTGCACCATAGCCAGACATCTTGCGGACTAGGCAGTCGATTCCAGAACCATCAAACGAGATCGTTCCAGCCTTTAGGATCTGGTGGTTCTGGATGCCTCGCTTTTCGTCTAGACTTGGCATGGCTCTCTCTCCCGGGGCCGCATTGCCCAATCTGGCAGCTAACAACTACCGTTCTTTGCTTCGACTAGCCCGCCCCCTTTTACTTCGGTGGGTGCAAATCGCCTTGAAGCCAGCGTCCAAGAGCTTTGGATTTCATGGGGTCTTCATACGCGACAAGGGTCTCAAGTACGCGATTGCAGATAGCACATTCAAACGTTTGCAAGTCGACGCCCTGGGCGCCGGCTGGCTCGATGCTGGCGAGCATCATCGGAGCCTTGCACTTCGGACAGGTCGGGCGCCCAATTGCAGCGAACGGAAGGACGGACGGCAGGCGTTGAGACTGGGGCATGATGCTTCCCTCGCAAATAGGCGGGAGCACAACACTCTCTGTCACCGGTAATGCCTGGGAGGCGGAACGGTGATTACGCAAGTATGCGCCTCCGGGGGTCTCAAACGCGAGTCCATTCGCTCGCGCCAGGACTAAAGCTGCGCCGCAATCGGGCAGGACCGGCGAGCCCTGCGGTGGCCCGGATTGCCCCAAGCCGGGCCGCCTTGTGCCGGGAAGGCTCACGCCGCTGGGGCAGACCTCAAGCTCGCCGACCCAACCCGGCGGGCTTTTCTTTTGACTTTGCTGTGCTCGGCAAGCTGTCGAACCTGCTTTTCATGCCCGTGCTTTTGGGGCGCGGCCGGCGGAACCGGCCGCACAAATCTGGCGGCCCACCGCTGTTCGAACCTTCTTTGAAGGTGCAGAGGGATAACGCTCATAACCAAAACTCCACGTTCGCGCTCCCCGGTCTCAACGGTCCTCAACGCGAGACCTGGCGAAGCCTAAGCCAGACGTCGCCTGGGAGTCGACTCAAATTAGGGCCAGAGGTCTCCTAAGGCTGGAAGCCATGCGGTGGCCCGGATCGCCCGACCCCGACAAGCCCGTAGATCCTCGGACTCACCAGCGGCCTTCCTGGACTCGGCAAAGGGCTATCGTTTTAGCCTCGTCGAGAGGTTAGGATTTAGAGTGGCCCGCTCGACTTTAATCAGGAGGTTCGACCATGGCACGGCACCTTTTCTTCGCGATCACCCTCATCGGCATCGGAGTGCTCCTCAACTCACCGGCGGAAGCAGTGACAGCCGCGCGATGTGAGGATAGAGCCGCAAATTGCGTGGGCGGATGTGCCAACCCCACTGGTGGGTGGTATCAGAACAAATGCATGCGCTACTGCGAGCGGCATGTGACCAGTTGTTTGATACGCGCGCATGGCGCGGCCTGGCGGTGGTAGGCGATGACGGGATCGAACCGCCGCTGCGATCAAGCGCAGCAGGGAAGCGCTGCGGCGGCTGGGATCGCCCGGCAAATGACAGCGCACCCAACCTAACCCGCACCAGCGGCCTTCCTAGAATCACGCCGAGCCCGTCGGTCCACGGCCGGCACACAATAATTCAAATTCGGACGGAACGATTCATCTTGGGGGTTCTTGGTCCTCAGCGATCGGAGATCTCGATCTCCGCAAGCCAAGCCACCGACCGGTCAACATTTTGCCCAATGCCCGGCGGGAGGTCTCAAGCGGCCTCAGATGCTCCTCGCACTGAGGCCGTTTTGCTTGGACACTCACTGGCGAGCCCTGCGGCGGCCGGGGTCAACCGGCTCCTCCCTGAGCCCCGCGCATCGCGGACTCACCAGCGGCCTTCCCAGGATCCCCCAAGGGACGCGGGACCGGCGCCCCGCGTCTCAAGCCTGAGCAGCCCTAGGCGCGCAACAGCCGTCATTGGTCTGGACCGGCGGACAAGGAACCGAGCCGTAGGAACAGAATACGCAACAGTCGCCAGCGAGAGGCTTAAGCCGCATCCCACAGCCCTTGCAGTCATAGAAGAACACGCAGGCATCGGTCGGCATCGTCTCGACGGACCGATGACCGCACGAGGGGCAAGTCAGGGTAGATTCCAGTTGCATCATGCATTGCGCTCCGCACGCAACACCGGGCGACGCGATTCATCTAATCCGTGCCGCCTTCACTTATAGCTCGCAGGCTAAACCCGCACCAGCGGCCTTCCTAGAGTCTTGCAGGGGCTATTGCGGGTTCGTGTCTGCACCGGCGCGCGGCGATGTCCGGTACGCGCGATCGCGCCGGCCTAGCTCCCGTAGTATACTTAGCGCAAAGCAGGGAGAAAAAGCTTATGCCCGTTGGGCTGTTTCGTGACGAGGAAGGGTCGGTGCAGGTCAACTACGAGACCGGCGCCACCATTCCGATCCCGCGCTCAAGGTACGAGGCAAATGGATATAAGCCGGATTTCGATAAACTGCCGTCAGAAGCGGAGTATTGGGCCGCAGAGAAAAAGAAGGAAGATGATGCCAGGTCCTAAGGGCGAGAAGCGCCCGGCATGGTCGGCCAGCTAGCCGTCGATCGCACCAAAATAGATGGTTCTCGCGCGAAACCATTTTATCCGGGCCGCCTCGCTTCGTGCCGGGCGGTCCCGGTTCGGGACTGGTTTTCAACGTCGGTTATTGTGGGTCCCACTCAAGCCGCATGCCAGCTTTTGGCGGCTGCTCATTTTTGCGGGATGGCCGGGCCGTACGCCATTCAGCCGTGCAGAGAATCCCCCGATCGCATTCATCCGCGAGCTTAAGAAGCAGGTCCGCATTGGCCTTGTCCTGCGCGGCGAGGGCCAGTCTGCGATATCGGATCGCGCGGGCGCTGCTC
>JBATYU010000763.1:0-13478 GCA_049674245.1 Bradyrhizobium sp.
ATACGGGACGTCGTCGGCGTAGTCTTCGGAGATATAAGTGGGCGGGCCATCCATCGGCTGCGGGTAGTAATACCAGACGCCTCCGACGTCCCACCAATAACCGTCGCGCCCGTTGTGCACCTCGTGACGCCAGCGTCCGCCCTCCCAGGCGAGATGGCCGCGATAGGGGTGCCCGCTGAAATTGTGCGACGGGAGCGCGCCGCGAGCGTACCGCGCATCATGTCCCCTGCCCGGCCCAGCGCCAGGGCCCGGCCCAGAGCCAGGGCCCGGCGGATGTTCCTGAACGGCCCGGGGTCCCTGGACCGCGGCCTTCGGCACCGGCTTGCCCGGGGGACCATTTCCCTTGGATTGCTCTTCTGCCTGCGCCGACAGCGCAAACAATGCCACAACCGACACCAACGGGACGATCTTAAATCGACTGCACGCGCTCATTCTCGGATACCCCTGTTGCGCCAGACCGTGAAAGGCATGGATATTCGCGCTAACCGGCGCCGGCGGCAACATTGCTGACGAGCTTGATGCGCGTTGTCTCGTTACAAATCAGTAAGATCGGGGCAATTTGTGTCAATCCTCAGGCGGTAGGCGCGCCGAAGGCGTCACAAGCTCTGCGGAAAGCTCTCGCTCCCTGCGCCTGCCGCGGACAAATCGGCTTGGCCTGCGGAGCCTGCGGGCGCCACACGAACGAACCTTATGCAGCTCGTGGTCAAGAGCGAATGTTTGCAGTGCCACTCGACGCCAACCGTGGCATTCGAAAGCAGCCTTGGCCGCGTCAGCTTGATCGAGAGCAAAGCCGCGACACACGCGAGCGCCACGATCGCGGCGATGAGTGCGAGCTCTTTGTGGGTCCATAGACGGGGAAACATGGCCGTTCCTCCTGTTCTCAGGCGAGAGAGAATAGGAGCGAGGCGTTTTGACTTATGTGATCGGAATCACCATGCCGCAGGCCTAGCTATTTGGCCGGCTCGATCACGTTGCAGTTGGTTCGTCCCGACATCACGCAATCCTGCATTTTGCTGGCCTTGGTCAGATCGCGCGCCAGCCACATCCCGACGGCGAGCAGCACGGCCGCGACGATGAGCCCGGCGATGGCGCCGCGGCGGTTATCGCCTCCCTCCGGTTCGCTCATCGCATGGAATGGTTGGATTACGAAAATGCCGGCCCCTCAGGCCCGCTTATACCACGCCGCCTACCCGTTCAAGCCCCGCCGCGGCGGGCAAGGCGCGTCCTTGCGCGCACTCTGCGCCACGGCCTCGGTGGGACGGATCCGGCTGCAGGACGTCCAGACAAACGCCGTCCTGGTGCATTGCCACTCCGCGCCGAGCGCCGCGCTCGCAATCGGATTCGGATATGCCAGGGCGAGCGAGAGAAATACTGCTGCACCGGCGAGCGTCACGGCGGCGCCGATAAAGGCGAGCTTCCTGGTCGTCCACCATGTAGCGGTCATTTGCGTCACTCCTGTTGAGCTGCGCGGACCATACGTGCAAGCCATGCGTTCTTTTGTGAGTGAAATCACAATATGACATGGATATTTGGTGGCGCCGGCGCGCGGTCGGCGCTACACCGCTGCCGATCACGGATCGGTCGCAGATGCGTGATATGAGACCAGCAGATAACACTGACAAAGGTGACTAGGCCCGTTCAATGAGTGGATTCAAGGAACCCGGCTTCGCGGACCGGCAGAAGGCGGCACAACAGGCGAAGCAAAATCTTCTGAACAAATTCCGCGCCCAACCCGGGCCCGACAATCCCGCGGTTGCCGCGCGGCGCGCCGAGCGTGAAATAGCGGCCACCGCCCGCGCCAAGGCCAAAGAGACACGCGAAGCCGCCAAGGCTGCGGCGAAACGCCGCGAGGAACAGACTTTGGCCGAAGCCGCGGCAAAGCGCGCCCGCGAGAGGGAAGAGGAAGCCTTAAGGCAGGCGGCGCTGGAGGCCGAGCAGAAGGCAAAGCGCGATGCGCGCTACGCCGCCCGCAAAGGCAAAGGCAAAGAAGTAACAAGCAGAAATAACAAGAAGAAATAAAGGACGCTCTTGATGCGTCACCCCGCTACAGGCCCGCCCCCAGCCGGGACGAGCCTGCATCGAAACGGAGCTGCGACGCTTACTTCTTCATGTCGTCCTTCTTCATGCCGTCGTCCTTTTTCATGGTGTCCTTGGACATTGTATCCTTCTTCATGCCGTCATCCTTCTTCATGGCGTCCTTGGACATCGTGTCCTTCTTCATGCCGTCGTCCTTGCCCATCTTGTCCTGGGCGAACGCGGCGGGAGCAAGCGCCAGGCTGAGCGAGAGAACGGCGGCAGAAACGCCGAGCGCGGTACGGGTGCGAATGGTCATGGTTGGTCATCCCTTCTTGGAACAGGTTTTAAGAGCGACGGGTGCCGCCTTGACCAGGACGTGCCGTCACGACCTTTGTTACGATGCGATTTTAAAAAATTTTTACGCTAACGGCTTTTGAGGCGCTTCCTGGGGTTGCAGACAATGCTTCGACACAATTTCGCCCGCGAAGAGCGCGTTAGTTCCCCAACCGCGCGCTTGAGGGTTGGGCCAAGTGTGCGCCGCAACAAGTCTCGGTCCACCATCGAGACAGGTCTCGAACTATCAGACTAGAGAAAATCCGCCTGAACGCCGGCTAAAATGCTCGATAGCCGGCTCAAAGACCCAATCAGAGTTTATTGAGGGAAGTATCATGCTCACACGCCGTCATATCATCGCATCCACGCTTGCCGCGCCTGCCATCCTTCGTTTCGGGACTGGAACGGCAAAAGCTGCAACCACGCTGAAGATTTCACACCAGTTTCCCGGCGGCACCATCGACAAGGGCGATTTCCGCGACCGGCTGTGCCGGACGTTCGCCGCCGAGGTCACCAAACGCTCAGGCGGCGAGATAACAGCCGAAATCTATCCGAACTCCTCGCTGATCAAGACCAACGCGCAATTCGCCGCGATGCGCAAGGGCGCGCTCGATATCAGCCTGTATCCGATGCCCTATGCCGGCGGCGAATTGCCAGAGACCAATATCGGCCTGATGCCGGGGCTGGTCGCAACCTACGATCAGGGCCTGCGCTGGAAGACAGAGCCGGTCGGCAAGGCGCTGACGGATTTCCTTGCCGACAAGGGCATCCTCCTTCTCACCTGGGTCTGGCAGGCCGGCGGCGTCGCCAGCCGCTCGAAGGCCATCGTAGCCCCCGAAGACGCCAAGGGGCTCAAGGTTCGCGGCGGTTCGCGCGAGATGGACATGGTGCTGCAGAGCGCCGGCGCCTCGGTGCTGTCGGTGCCGTCGAACGAAATCTATGCCGCGATGCAGACCGGCGCCTGCGACGCCGGCATCACCTCCTCCACCAGCCTGATTTCGTTCCGGCTCGAGGAAGTCTCCAAAGCCCTGACCTCGGGGGCAGGTGCATCCTACTGGTTCATGTTGGAGCCGCTGATGATGTCGAAGTCGATCTTCGACGGCTTGCCGAAGAACCATCAGGACATCATCCTCGAGGTCGGCACTGAACTCGAAGCCTTCGGCAAGAAGGGCGCGCAGGACGACGATATCGAGGTCGCCAAGGTGTATGAAAAGGCCGGCGCCACGGTCAGCGCGCTCGATATCGCAACCGTCGGCAAATGGCGCGACATCGCCCGCGATACCGCGTGGAAGGACTATGGCGCCAAGACCGCGACCGCAGCCAATTTGCTGAAGCTTGCGTCCGACGTCTCCGCATGATGCACGGTCCGCTGGGGGATCGTGATGAATTTTCGAAGGCCGCCACGGACAACAAGCTCGTGGCGGCATTCGAATCAGCCCTTGCATTCTTGAACCACATCATCGTGGTCGTTGCCGCCGTCGCGCTGATCGCGGCCTGCGCGATCTTGAGCTACAGCGTGCTGAGCCGCGCTTTATACCATGCCGCTAACTACTGGCAGGATGAGGCGGCGGTGTTCCTGCTGGTCGGTGCTACCTTCATGACGGCAGCCTATGTGCAGGGACAACGCGGCCATATCGGCATCGAGGCCTTTGTCGGGTTGCTGTCGCCTGCGGCCAATCGTATCAGGCTGTGGCTGGTCGACGTCGCAAGCCTGTTGTTCTGCGCGTTCTTCGCCTGGAAATCCTGGACGCTGGCGCACGAGGCCTGGGCCGATGGCCAGGTTTCCAATTCGATGTGGTCGCCGCCCTTGGCGATCCCCTATGGCCTGATGGCCTGCGGCATGACGCTGTTGTGCGTGCAGATCGCGTTGCAGCTCGTCATTCCCTTGAGCGGAGCCGCGCGCCGATGAGCGTGTTCGGAATTGGCGTGAGCTACGGGCTTGCGACCCTGTTTGCGATGTTCTCAGGCATGCCGATTGCATTCGCTTTGGGTGCGGTCGCGGTCGTATTCATGGGCATCTACATGCCGGCAGCTTCCCTCGACACGGTGACGCAGAATGTCTACGAGGAAATGGCCTCGATCACGCTGTTGTCGATCCCGCTGTTCATCCTGAAGGGTGCTGCGATCGGCAAATCCCGCGCCGGGCAGGATCTGTATTCGGCGCTGCATGCCTGGCTGCATCGCGTTCCCGGCGGTCTCGGTGTCGCCAACGTGTTCGCCTGCGCATTGTTCGCGGCGATGGCCGGCTCCTCGCCGGCCACCTGTTCGGCGATCGGCTCGGCCGGCATCCCGGAAATGCGCAAGCGCGGCTATTCCGGCGGATTCGCCGCCGGCATCATCGCCGCCGGCGGCACGCTCGGCATTCTCTTGCCGCCCTCGATCACCATGATCCTGTTTGCGGTCGCCGCGGAAAAATCGTTGGGCCGGCTATTCCTCGCCGGCATCGGGCCGGGCCTGCTGCTGGTGACGCTGTTCGGAACCTATGCGGTGATCCGATTTCGTAAGGAGTATGCCGCGGCCAGCGCGCTCTACGCCAAGACCGGTACGACCTCGGCCATCCTCACCCGTGACGACTTCACGATGGCGGAGCGGTTCAATGTGCTGCCGCGGGTGCTGCCCTTTGTCTTGTTGCTGACCGGGGTGATGATCGCGCTTTATGGCGGCTATGCGACGCCGTCGGAGACCGCGGGCCTCGGCGGGCTGTTGGCGCTGGGGCTGATCGCGGCCATCTACAGCGTGTGGCGGCCTTCCGATCTGGCGCCGATCATGAAATCGACCATCCGCGATGCCACCATGCTGATGATGATCATCGGCATGTCGCTGCTCTATACCTATGTGATGAGCTATCTGCACATCTCGCAATCGGCCGCCGAATCAATCGTGGCCATGCATCTGCCGCGCTGGGAATTGCTGGCGGCGATCCTGGTCATGGTGGTCGTGCTCGGCTTCTTCCTGCCGCCGGTGTCGATCATCCTGATGACCGCGCCGATCATCCTGCCGCCCTTGCGCGCGGCGAATTTCGACATCATCTGGTTCGGTGTCGTCATGACCATCGTGATGGAGATGGGGCTCATTCATCCGCCGGTCGGCTTGAACATTTTCGTCATTCGCAACGTGGCGCCGGATATTCCGCTTAGCGAAATCATCTGGGGTACGCTGCCGTTCGTGCTGTTGATGATGGCCGCGGTGCTGGTGCTGTGCTTCCTGCCGGGAATCTCGACCGGGCTGCCCGATCTGATCATGGGACCGGACGGCGGGCGGTGAGGTTAAGGGCGAATAGCAAATGGTGAGTAGCGAATAGTGGCGCTTCCATCCGCTATTCGCTACTCGCCATTCGCCGCTTCGCATTCAACGCCGAGGCGACCCGGCTCACCGGCGCCCGGCCAATCAGCTTGCTCATCTCGTTGGTCGCGGCGACCAATTTTGCCATATCGACGCCGGTCCTAACGCCCAAGCCTTCCAGCATGTAGACGACGTCCTCGGTCGCGACATTGCCGGTGGCGCCCGGTGCAAATGGGCAGCCACCAAGCCCGCCGGCGGCGGAATCGATCACGCGCACGCCCTCCTCCATGCCGGCATAGAGATTGGCCAGCGCCTGGCCGTAGGTGTCGTGAAAATGCATCGCGAGATTTTTGGCCGGCACGTGCGCAGCGACCGCGCGCAGCATTTCCTTGGCTTTCAGCGGCGTGCCGACGCCGATGGTGTCGCCGAGCGAGATTTCGTAGCAGCCGAGGTCCCACAGCGTTTTCGCGACATCCGCAACCGCCTGCGGCTTGATCTCGCCGTCAAATGGACAGCCAAGCACGCAGGAGACGTAGCCGCGCACCCTGACGCCGTCAGCCTTCGCACGCGCGAGCACCGGCTTGAAACGTTCGATCGATTCTGTGATCGAGCAATTGATATTGGCGCGCGAAAAGCCTTCGGACGCCGCGGCGAACACCGAAACCGTCCTGGCGCCGGCCGCGCGCGCCGCCTCATAGCCCTTTTCGTTCGGCACCAGCACGTGGAATTCGCCGGCGAGATGACTGACACCGCGCAGGACCTGATCCGAGCCAACCATCTGCGGAATCGCCTTCGGCGAGACGAAAGCGCCGACCTCGACCGTGCGCAACCCGGCTTCGACCAGCGCTTCGATAAAAGCGATGCGCGCCTCGACGCTGACGGGGGTCTTTTCGTTTTGCAGGCCGTCGCGCGGCCCCATTTCGATAATGCGAACGGTATCGCGCATGACGCTTCCTTGCCGCTCTTCACTCGCCCACGGGCTCGACTTCGGCGAGCTCGACGCCCTCCTGCACGATATCGCCGACCTTGCACTTGATCTTCTTCAAGACGCCGGCATAAGGCGCGCGCAGGGTCTGCTCCATCTTCATGACTTCCAGCGTCAGGATCGGCGCGCCCTTCTCGATCCTTGCGCCCTCCTCGGCGAGTAGCGCCACCACCGTGCCCGGCAAGGGTGCCACGATCTTGTCCTCGCCGACCTGCTCTTCGGTCTCGCCGCCGAACGGATCGACCCAGTGCAGGTCGAACCGGCCATTGCGCGTGCGCAAATAGAGTTCATGGCCTTCGACGACCGCGACGATGTGCGATTTCACTCCCTCGAGGGTGAGATCGAACCCACCATCCTCGGCCGGCGAAAAGGCGAACGCGAATTCGCGCTCGCCGATCGAAAGCGCCGCCGGACCGTTGCCATATGTCAGGCAAATCTCCCGTTCGGCCTCATGCCCGTGCCGGAACTTGAATGCGCGCTGCCGCCGTCCGACCGGCATCCAGCCAAAGGTCCGCCACGGCGAAAGCGCCTCGCCGCGCGCGGCCTCCTGTTCATCAACGAGAATGGCGGCAATGGCAGCACCAAGCTCGAGATCGCCAGGTGCCGCGGGTGCCGGCGTCAGGTTTTTCAATTCGCGTTCGATAAAGCCGGTATCGATGGCGTTGGCGCGAACGTTTGGATGCGTCACCAGGGCGGACAGGAAGGGGATGTTGGTGACGACGCCCCGGACATCGGTCTCCTCCAGGGCGCGGTTGAGCCTGTCGATCGCGGCCTGGCGCGTCGGCGCCCAGGCGATCACCTTGGCGAGCATGGCGTCGTAATAGGGTGAGACCACATCGCCCTCGCGATAGCCCTCATCGATGCGAAGCCCATTCACGGCCAAAGGCGTGCGCCAGGCCTTGATGCGGCCGACCGATGGCATGAAATTCCTGGCCGGGTTTTCCGCATAGACCCGCGCTTCGATGGCATGTCCGTTCAGCCTGATCTGGTCCTGCTTGAGCGGCAGCGCTTCGCCAAACGCCACCCGCAACTGCCATTCGACGAGATCGATGCCGGTGATCAGTTCGGTCACGGGATGCTCGACCTGAAGGCGCGTGTTCATCTCGATGAAGAACACGTCCTTGCCGTCGGAGACGAATTCGATGGTGCCGGCGCCGACATACTTGACCGCAGCAGCAGCTTTCCGCGCGGCGGCGCACACCGCCTCGCGTTGCTTGGCATCGAGCGTCGGCGACGGCGCCTCCTCGACCACCTTCTGATGGCGGCGCTGCAGAGTGCACTCGCGCTCGAACAGCGACAACAGACTGCCGTGGCTGTCGCCGATCACCTGCACCTCGATATGCCTGGGATTATCGACGTATTTTTCGATCAGCATGCGGTCGTCGCCGAACGCCGCCTTGGCCTCGCGCTTGGCGCTGACAATGGCGCCCGCAAGCTCGCCGGCCGAGCGAACGACGCGCATGCCGCGGCCGCCACCACCCGCTGACGCCTTGACCAGCAGCGGAAAGCCTATTCTGTCGGCGGCCTTCTTGAGCGTCGCCTCGTCCTGGGCTTCGCCGTGATAGCCGGGCACCAGGGGCACCCCGGCCTTCTCCATCAACGCCTTGGAACCGGATTTGGAGCCCATCGCGGTCATCATCGTGGCCGTCGGACCGACGAATACCAAGCCGGCGTCCGCGCAGCTTTGCGCAAATTCTGCATTTTCCGACAGGAATCCGTAGCCGGGATGCACGCCTTCCGCGCCGGTCTTGCGTGCGGCTTCGATGACGCGTTCGATATCGAGGTAGCTGTCGCGGGCCCGCGCCGGCCCCAGCAGCACGGCCTCATCGGCCATAGCGACATGCATCGCGCCGGAATCGGCTTCGGAATAAACCGCCACCGTGCGCAATCCCATCGCTCGCGCGGTGCGGATCACGCGGACTGCGATCTCGCCACGGTTGGCGACCAGGAGTGTGCGAAACCGCCGGTACATTTTCGAGCGATCCATCGTCACATCCTGAACAGGCCGAACTTGGTCGGCTCGATCGGCGCATTCGCCGCCGCCGCAAGCCCTAAGCCCAGCACCAGTCGCGTGTCGGCCGGATCGATCACCCCGTCATCCCAGAGCCGCGCGGTGGCGTAATAGGGGTTGCCCTGGCTCTCATACTGGGCGCGGATGGGCTCGCGGAATTTGTCCTCTTCCGCCGCTGACCATTGGTCACCCTTGGCCTCGATATTGTCGCGGCGGACCTGGCTCAGCACCATGGAGGCCTGTTCGCCCCCCATCACCGAGATACGGGCGTTCGGCCACATCCACAAGAAACGCGGGCTATAGGCTCTCCCGCACATGCCGTAATTGCCGGCACCATAGGAGCCACCGATCACCACGGTGAATTTCGGCACAGCGGCGGTCGCGACCGCCGTCACCAGCTTGGCGCCGTCGCGCGCGATGCCGCCGGCCTCGTATTTCCTGCCGACCATGAAGCCGGTGATGTTCTGCAGGAACACCAGCGGGATATTGCGCTGGCAGCACAATTCGATGAAATGCGCGCCTTTGAGCGCGCTCTCGCTGAATAGAATGCCGTTGTTGGCGATGATGCCGACCGGGTAGCCCCAGATATGGGCGAAGCCGCAAATCAGCGTCTGGCCATACAATTTCTTGAACTCGTCGAACTCCGAACCGTCGACCACGCGCGCGATGATATCGCGCACCTCGAACGGCTTGCGTCCGTCGGCAGGCACCACGCCGTAGACCTCTTCCGCCGCAAACAACGGCTCGCGCGGCTCGCGCATGTTCAGCGCGGGCGGCGCGGGCGGCTTGAGCGTGGCGACGATGCGCCGCGCGATTCCGATCGCGTGCGCATCGTTCTGCGCATAGTGATCGGTGACGCCGGACTGCCTCGAATGCACGTCGGCGCCGCCGAGCTCTTCCGCGGTCACCACCTCCCCGGTCGCCGCCTTTACCAGCGGCGGCCCGCCGAGAAAGATCGTGCCTTGATTGCGCACGATGATGCTCTCGTCCGACATCGCCGGAACATAGGCGCCGCCGGCAGTGCAGGAGCCCATGACAATGGCAATCTGCGGGATACCTTGCGCCGACATCTGCGCCTGGTTGTAGAAGATGCGGCCGAAATGGCGCTCGTCCGGGAAAATCTCGTCCTGCATCGGCAGGAAGGCGCCGCCGGAATCCACCAAATAGATGCAGGGCAGGTTGTTCTGCCGCGCAATATCCTGCGCGCGCAGATGCTTCTTCACGGTCATCGGATAATAGGTGCCGCCCTTGATGGTCGCATCATTGGCGACGATGACGCATTCGCGTCCCGAAATCCGCCCCACTCCGGTGACGACGCTTGCCGAATGCACGTCGCCGCCATAGAGCCCGTAGGCCGCCAACGGCGATGTCTCGAGAAATGCCGTGCCGGGATCGACCAGCAGATCGACGCGCTGCCGCGCCAGCATTTTTCCGCGCGACGTATGTCTGGACCTGGAGGCCTCGCCACCCCCGCCGGCCACCAGATTGAGCTTTTCGCGAAGCTCCGCGACGAGGGCGCGCATGACTTCCGCGTTGCGGGCGAATTCGGATGAAGCGGGATCGATGCTGGAATGAAGCGGCATGGTTTTCCGCGGGTTATGGTGCGCCGCAAATACTTGGCGGTCGGCTAGTGGTCCGATTCTAGTGGGTCCAGGGTTCGCCGCGGCGGAATGCAAAATTGTCGGCGTAGGCGGCGGGCCTTCGAACCGGCTCCTTGGGCTCGATCACCTGGTAGGGGATGCCCTTCCGTTCGCAATAGGCAATGGCCTCTTCCTTGGTGTCGAAACGCAGGCTGAGTTGCTGTTTCATGTCGCCCGAAGAGGTCCAGCCCATCAGCGGCTCGACCGCGTGCGGCTGCTCCGGCTCATAGTCGAGCCGCCATTCCCGGGTCGATGCCTTGCCCGATTGCATCGCGTTTTTGGCAGGCTTAAAAATGCGTGCGGTCATGGATGGTCGGGCCTCGTCAGCTATGCAACGTTGGAAGCACTTGGTAGGAACGGCTGGGATAGTATAGAGACACCTTCAGGGATTTGATCGGTGATTCCTGCCCCGGTCAGCTTCACGACCGGTATAGTCACTAAGCCGCGCCGTGACAATCTTGGCCGTGGCGCGGTCTTATCGAGAGCATCACTTCGAAGCGGCGCCCATGAAAATCAACGCAACCCTGCCCGAAAAAGGACGCGACCTTCGGCTCGACCTGTTTCGCGGGGTCGCGAACTGGGCGATTTTCCTGGATCATATCCCCGACAACGTCGTGAACTGGCTCACCACCCGGAATTACGGTTTCAGCGACGCCGCCGATCTCTTCGTTTTCATCTCCGGCTATACCGCCTCCTTCGTCTACGCCCGGATGATGCTCGAGCGCGGCTTCATCGTCGGCGCCACGCGCCTTACCAAGCGCGTCTGGCAGCTCTACGTCGCCCACATCATCCTGTTCGTGATCTACATTGCGGCGATCAGCTATCTCGCGCTGCGTTTCGGCGATTCCGAGATCATCAACGAGTTCAATGTCGCAGGCCTGGTCGATAATGCGACCGAAACACTGCGGCAGGGATTGTTTTTGAGGTTCAAACCGGTCAATCTCGACGTGCTCCCGCTCTACATCGTGCTGATGGGATTATTCCCGCCGGTCTTGTGGATCATGCTGCGCCAGCCCAATTGGACGATGCTGGCATCGATCGTGCTGTGGCTGACGGCCCGGCATTTCGGCTGGAATTTCACCGCCTATCCCGCCGGCGCCTGGTACTTCAATCCGTTCTGCTGGCAGGTGCTGTTCGTGTTCGGCTCCTGGTGCGCGCTCGGCGGCGCGCGGAGATCGGCGTCGATCGTCAATTCGCCGATCACGCTGTACGCATGCATCGCCTATCTCGTTTTCGCGCTCATCATGACCATGGCCGGCCGGTTTCCGGATTTTGGCGCGATGTTCCCGCACTGGCTGTATTCAACCTTCAACCCCAACGACAAGACCTTCCTCGCGCCCTATCGCTTCCTGCATTTCGGGGTCATCGTGATCATGGTCATCCGCTTCATTCCGAAGGACTGGCCGGCGCTGGAATGGAAAGTGTTCGATCCGGTTATCGTCTGCGGCCAGCAATCGCTCGCCGTGTTCTGCGT
Source organism: Bradyrhizobium sp. (assembly GCA_049674245.1). Classification (GTDB taxonomy): domain Bacteria; phylum Pseudomonadota; class Alphaproteobacteria; order Rhizobiales; family Xanthobacteraceae; genus Bradyrhizobium. The sequence goes on from JBATYU010000763.1 coordinate 11,742, forward strand.
CGGCGTTTTCCTTTCCTTTGTCGGGCATTTTGAATTGATGATGAGCTCGGGGTCGCTGTTCGCGCAGATTTTCGTCAGCATCACGGGAATAGCGATCATGACCGTGGTCGCCTATTACATCTCGTGGTCGAAACGGCAGGACAAGCCGCTGCCCAAGGCAGCCGCGCCGGCCAAGGCGAGTTAACAAGCGAGGCTAACAAGGCAGGTTGGCTAGGCGGCTGACGCACCCCGTCGAATGCGCGGCCTCACGAGCGCGGCTTGACCACCAGTCTGCCTCTGGATGAGATGTCGCCCCAGTGGGAGGACCACTCGATGTCGGGGTCGGGCAGCCGCCGGGTGCGGTCCTTGGTTCGCGGGCCCTGCAACGCAAACATCGCGCCCTGCGGGTCGATGCATCGGGCAATGCCGGTATCGTCAGGCAAATCGTGCGGACCGAGGGCGATCCGGCCGCCACCTTCCTCTACCCGCCGCAGCGCCATGTCGACATCGCCGACATTGAAGTAGTAGAGCCAGAACGGGACCGGCACCCTCGCGTGCTTGGTGAACATGCCGCCGATCGTGCGCCCGCCGGCGGCAAACAAGTGGTACGAGGGCAGCGGGTGGGTATCGGCCTCCGGCTCCCGCCAATCAAAAAGCGCCTGGTAAAAAGCAAAAGCCTTGTTGCCGTCGGCAGCATACAACTCGCGCCAGCCGATGCCGCCCGGCTCGTCCGGATCGGCCTCACTCTGCTGGCCAAGTTTGAGCCCCTTGACCAGCGCAAGCGTGGCCGTTTGCGGATCCGCCACCACAGCGATGCGGCCGATGTTGGTGTCTGTCGGTGGCACATATATCGCTCCGCCAAGCCGCTTGATCCGCTCGGCACGCGTATCCACGTCGTCGACGGCGACATATCCCACCCACCGCGGCGTCGCGCCCAGCTTCCGCGCCTCCGGCGGCAGGTCCATAAGCCCGCCAACGGGACCGTGTCCGGCCGTAAACAAGCTGTAGGCGAATTCAGCCGTGGAAGCGTCTTCTGAGCCCCAGCCTACGACACTGCCGTAAAACACCTTCGCAGCTGCGATGTCCGTCGTCAGCAGTTCGTACCAGACGAAAAGGCCATGATGATCGACCACGCCGATTTCTCCGCTCGACCTGGTGATCCGATTCTGACATTCGTGTCAGGGTCGAAGGACCACCAGCAAATAAAGATGCTCGCAGCGCCACGCCGGGCAGTGCTCACAGAGGTTTTCGTGGGCATCATGCATCATGGAAACGCCGATAAACGTTCATCAATATGAATGGAAGCTGAACATTGCGTCGCGTCATTGTGTATGCGAGCAGTCTTGCATGGTACATGTGCCAAGCGTAAAGTCGCGCTGCTCTGGACTCGAAACTCTTAATTACCAGGTATGGAGGATGCGACTATGTCACGGGTGAAGCAAGCTTCGAAGACGAAGCGTGTGACCAAGGCCGCCATGCCGGCGTTAGGGGCCGCCGGTTTGACTTTTGCGCTAGGGGGCGGCGCATCCGCGTCGGCGGTGCCGACAGCGGACGTGCAGCAGACGACTAATCTCGCGCCAACCCAGGCGATCATGCTCGGTGAAGAAGAAATCGCCGACGTCAGCCTGGCCACGTTCTATCTGTTCGACAAGGAAAACACGGCACAGGCTCGGGGCGGCGTACAGCTGGCCCGAGGTTGCGGTTGCGGCCATGGCTGCGGCGGCTGTCGCGGCTGCCGAGGCTGCCGAGGTTGCCGAG
>JBATYU010000764.1:0-4568 GCA_049674245.1 Bradyrhizobium sp.
GTATCGACGCCGTGCGGAATCACCGTGGCGCTGCGCTTAAGGAAGGATGCGGAGATATCGGAGGTCGCGATGATCGCGTCCATCCGCCGGATCAGCCAGCGCGTGATCCAGGTGTGGTGGCGTTGTGCCGCCGACGTGAACACCAGCTTCAACGGCCAGCCCAGCGATCGCAGCAACACGCCCGCGATCATCTCGTTGTTGCGCCGAGCGTGCCAGATCAGCGGCGTGCTGCGGCGCCATAATTTGAAGAGGTCCGCCACGCCCATCGGCGCGATGCCATCGGGCGCATTGGAACCGAGCCAGCCTGCACGAAACATTTTCGCAAGCTTCGGAGACACCATGCGGTTGGTCGCGGTGACGCCGGAATAGCGCCTGTGCAGATTCGGCACGATCAATTGCAGATCGCCTGGAAGATCGTTCTCGATTCCCACGTCGGGCTCCGTTTCGCGCAATTGCTATACGCAACATTAAGCATAGTGGCCAGTTCACTTGCGCCGAAACCCCCTCTTCACCGCGTCCGCGCTAGCATCGGCGCCAACGACAGGGAGTTGGGTAAGATCATGACCGTGCTTGTCACCGGCGGCGCCGGCTACATCGGAAGTCATATGGTCCATGCGCTGGCGGAAGCCGGCGAAAGCGTCGTCGTGGTCGACAACCTCTCTACCGGCTTTTCCACTTTTCTGCCCGAAGGCGTTCCGCTGTTCATCGGAGACGCCGGAGACGAGAACCTGGTCGAGGGTGTGATCGCGACGCACGGCGTCGACAGCATCATCCACTTCGCAGGCTCGGTGGTGGTACCGGATTCGATGCGCGATCCGCTCGGCTATTATCGCAACAACACCGTGACGACGCAGTGCCTCTTGAATGCGGCCGTGAAGTGCGGCGTCAACCGTTTCATCTTTTCATCGACCGCCGCGGTCTACGGCAATCCGGATCAGGTGCCGGTCCCCGAACACGCGCCGACGCGTCCACTGTCGCCGTACGGCACCTCAAAGCTGATGACTGAGATCATGTTGCATGATGTGGCCTCCGCGCACGGCATGAGCTACGTCGTGCTGCGCTATTTCAATGTCGCGGGCGCCGATCCGTTAGGACGCGTTGGGCTCGCGACGGTGGGCGCGACGCATCTGCTCAAGATCGCGGTCGAAGCCGCGACCGGACAGCGCGCCAAAATCGACGTGTTCGGGACCGATTATCCGACGCCGGACGGAAGCTGCATCCGCGATTTCATTCACGTCAGCGATCTCGCGCAGGCCCACCGCGCGGCGCTGTCCTACTTGCGCAACGGCGGCGCCTCGGTGACGTTGAACTGCGGCTATGGTCGCGGCTACTCGGTGCTCGAAACCATCGAGGCAGTGCGGCGTGGCTCGATGCGCAATTTTGCGGTTCAATACGCGCCGCGCCGGCTAGGCGACATCATGACCATGGTGGCCGATACCAGCCGCATCCGCTCGACGCTGGAGTGGACACCGCAATATGACGATCTCGAGACCATTGCGGCCCACGCGCTCAGCTGGGAAGAGAAGCTGTTCCGCGAGCGCCTTGGCGAACTCCAGCACGCCGCATCGGCCTGAAATCCTGCTCCCCGCAAGCCCTCATTGGGCTTGAAAAAACGCGATATAGCGGGCAAGGAGGCTTTCCAACAGCCCTGACGCGCGAGGTGGTCCGCCCGGCGCAGTCCATGGAAAGCGGATGGTCAATTTTCCAAAGAAGATCACTGACGACCCCTATGGCGCGGCTATCCTGATTCGCCGCCTGGTGATGGAACAGGGGATCGTCCATTGGCGGCGCTACCTGACCGCTTTCTTGCTGATGGGCGTGGCGGCCGGCGCGACCGCGGGGTCCGCCTACATCCTGGGTCAGGTGATCAATCAGGCCTATGTCGACAAGAACATTCCCGGCATCGTCATTCTTTCCGGCGTCACGGTTCTTTTGTTGGCGATCAAGGGCGTGGCGACCTACGGCCACACCGTGATCCTGTCGAAGATCAGCAACGCCATTCTCGCCAACAACCAGCGGCGCCTCTTTGCCAAGCTGATGAGTGAAAGCATTGGATTCTATTCCCAGCGGCATTCGTCCGAATTCCTGACGCGGCTGACCGCCGGCGCAAAATCGATTACCGACGTCTTGAACCTGCTGATCAATGCCATCGGACGCGACTTCTTGATGCTGATCAGCCTGGTCGCCGTGATGGTGATGCAGGAGCCGCTGATGTCGTTGCTGGGTCTTCTGGTGACGCCGCCGGCGATGCTGATCCTGCGCAAGCTGGTGAAGCGGATCAAGGGCCTCGCCTATAACCAGTTCACCGGCACCGCCGATATTCTGGAGACCATGCAGGAATCGCTGCAAGGCATCCGCACGGTCAAGGCGTTCACGCTGGAAGAGACCATGCAACGGCGCATGGACGAAAATATCGCTACCGTCGAGCGCAATGCCAACAAGATGGCGCGGGTTTCCAACCGCTCGAACCCGCTGATGGAGATGCTCGGCGGCTTCGCTGTCGCCGGCTGCCTGCTATATGCCGGCTATAGCGTGGTTGCGCTCGGCGCCACGCCCGGCCAGTTCTTTTCGTTCCTGACCGCCTTTCTGATGGCTACCGAGCCGGCCAAACGGCTGGCGCGGCTCAACATCGATTTGAACAGCAATCTGGTCGGCGCGCGGATGCTGCTCGAAGTTGTCGACAGTCCCGCCAGCGAATTGGCCGACGACGACAAACCGTCGCTGAAACTATCCGACGCCCGGATCGAATTGCGCGACGTCAGCTTCGCCTATCGCGTGGGCGAACCGGTGCTCAACCGCATGAGCTTTGTCGCCGAGCCCGGCAAGGTCACGGCGCTGGTCGGCCCCTCCGGCGGCGGCAAATCGACCGTGCTGGCGCTGCTATTGCGCTTCTATGAAGTGAACCAGGGCGACATCCTGATCGACGGCCAGTCAATTTCCGCGGTATCGCGGCGGTCGCTGCGGCAGCAGACCGCCTATGTCGGCCAGGACGTCTACCTGTTCCGCGACACCATCGGCGCCAACATCGCCTTCGGCAAGCAAGGTGCGAGCGAAGCCGAGATCATCGAGGCCGCGAAGGCGGCTTGCGCGCATGAGTTCATTATGGGCTTCCCGCTCGGCTATGACACGCCGGTCGGCGAGCACGGCACGCAACTCTCCGGCGGCCAGCGCCAGCGCATCGCGGTGGCGCGCGCGCTGATCAAGGACGCGCCGGTCATCCTGCTCGATGAAGCCACCGCGGCGCTGGATTCGGAATCCGAAAAACAGGTGCAGGAGGCGATCGAGCATCTCTGCCAGAACCGCACCACCATCGTCATCGCCCATCGCCTGCACACCATCATGCACGCCGACACCATCTTGGTGGTGGAGGCCGGCGAGATCGTCGAGCGCGGACGCCACGACGATCTGTTGCGCCGCGGCGGCCGTTATGCCTCGTTCTTCCGCCTGCAGCAGCGGGACACGGCCACCCTAGCGCCGATCAGCGCAACCGCGTAAATACGATCCACTCTCCCTCCTCAACCGATCCGGGCCGCTTTTCATGAACGCCACCGCCTTTGTCATCCCCGCCCCGCAGCAAGCCTCGATCCCGGTCGCGGGTGAGGCAAAATCCTTTCCCGTGCGCCGCATCTGGTGCGTCGGGCGCAATTATCTCGAGCACATCCGCGAGATGGGAAATGACGAGCGGGACCCGCCGTTCTTCTTCGCCAAGCATGCCGACATGCTCGAGCCGGATGGCGCCGCCATCCCCTACCCGGCGCTGACCAAGGATCTGCATCACGAGGTTGAACTGGTCGTGGCGATGAAGAGCGGCGGCATGAACATTGCCGCCGACAAGGCGCTGGACCACGTCTATGGCTATGCCGTGGGCATCGACCTGACGCGACGCGACCTGCAGCAGGCCGCCCGCAAGAAGGAGCGGCCCTGGGAGATCGGCAAATCGTTCGATCATTCTGCGCCCTGCTCGGCGCTGCAGCCGGCTTCCAAGATCGGCCACCCGTCGAAAGGCAAGATCTGGCTGTCGGTCAACGGCACCGAGCGGCAAAAGGGTGATCTCTCCGAGCTGATCTGGAGCGTGCCGGAAATCATCTGGAAGCTCTCGCAGCAGGTCGCGATCGGCGCCGGCGACATCATCATGACGGGAACGCCGGCCGGCGTCGCGGCGCTGTCGCCTGGCGACAAGATCGAGTGCGGGGTCGACGGCGTCGGCACGCTGAAAGTTGCGATCGGCAAGGCGGCCTGACCGGCGGCGCTAGAACACCGCTCGTCGCCGAACGAGGGCCTCTTTCCCCATCACTTGAAGGCGGATGCGATGAGGAGGCCGAAGACAGCAAGGGTCAGGGTATATTTAAGTGCGTAATAGGCTTTGCGGTTCCATTCCTTGATGCGGCGTCCGACCAAATGGATCTCGTAGAGCCAGGCGAACACCTTGTTGAGCACACCGACCTGTTCGCCCTCGACATTCTGGGTAGCCGAAGCCTTGACGATGTGATGGCTGACCCAGCGATTCATGGCGGTCATGAAGCGATACTTCATGGGACGTTCGACGTCGCAGAACAGGATGATCCGCG
>JBATYU010000765.1:0-8619 GCA_049674245.1 Bradyrhizobium sp.
CAGCGCGCGATATAAGCGTCGAAGGACGGGCGCGACGGCACCATCTTGAACAGCCGCACCGCGAAATTCAGCCCCGAGCCGATCATGATGTCGGCCGCGGAAAACGCCTCACCGAGGATCCACGGCCCTTTCGCAAGCGCCGCGTCGAGCACATCGAACACCTGGGTTGCACTTCCCCAGGCGGCGGTCCTGGAAGGTACTTCGATCTTGGTGAAAATCTGGATCAGCGCCGGCTCGATGCAACTCGGCGAAAAGAACAGCCACTGCAGATATCTTGCGCGTTTCGGATCGGCCGGGTCGGGGGCGAGCTTTGTCTGGGGATAGCGGTCGGCGACATAACCACATATCGCGGCGGCTTCGCCGAGCGCTGCATCGCCATCCTTCAGGGCCGGCACCTTGCCCATCGGATTGATCGCCAGGAACTCGGGCGCCTTTTGTGCCCCTGTTGTAATATCGGTTAGCACCCGCTCATAGGGCAGCCCGGTTTCCTCCATCAGCCATATGGCCGACAACGAGCGCGAACGCGGTGACCAGTAGAGTTGCATCATCGGACGTTTCCCTTCTTCCAGCGGTAATATTTCATCACATAGCCCGTCATCGGCTCGATCTGCTCTTTCTCGAACAGGAAACCTTCGCGCTCGTACCAGCGCCATGCCTTTTCGTTCTCGCGGACGCAGCGCAGCCGGATTTCGTCCGGCAAATGCGTTCGTGTGCAGGCGAGCAGCTTCCGGCCGAGAGACCGGCCCTGATATTCCGGCGCGACGAAAAGCTGGTCGAGGTAGCGATTGGGCACATGCAGCGCCAGCATCGCCGCAATCCGTTCCTCACCGTCGGCGACGAACAGGCTCCAGCCGTTCTCGATCTCATGCCGGACGCGGGCACGCAAATTCGCCAGCAGGAATTCGCTTGGCTCCGCGAGGCCGGTGGAGACCCAGCTCCTCATCCAGACGCGTGCGACCTCGTCATATTCCACAGCGCGGGCCGGGCGGATTGTCGGCTGTGTCATGCGGAAGCCCCAGTCGCGACATGTCTGCCATGTCGAGTTCGCCTGACGTAGCCAGACATTGGAGCGAATTCAAGCAAAGCCGGCACGAATCCGGCGACATCGTTTCCAGCGGCAACGCCGTGTGGAGAAATTGCCGGCTCCTCGTTGTCATTGCCGACGGCTTGATGGCATGATGCGCGGCCCACCGAGTGAAGCTGAAAAAAACGGGGAGGATTTCGATATGGTGAAAGAGCTGGGCGCAGAATTAGTTGGTACATTCATGCTGGTGTCGTCGGTTTGCGGAGCGGCGCTCTTTTCCGCCCCGAATGTGGGCCTTATCGCCATCGCGCTCTCGATCGGTGCCGCCGTGCTGGCGATGGCCTATGCGGTGGGTCCGATCTCCGGCGGCCATTTCAATCCTGCTGTCACTTGCGGACTGGTGGCGGCGGGCCGTTTTCAAGCCGGCAAGGCGCTGCCTTACATCATCGCACAGGTAGTGGGCGGCGTGGCAGCCGCCGCCGTCTTCTACGTCATTCTGCAGGGCGCGCCCGCATCCGGAAAATGGAATACGTTCCTTGCGATATCCAATACCTATGGCGGCAGCGGCTTCCCGCTCTTGAGCGTCGGCCTGATTGAAGTCGTCATGACCGCGCTGTTCCTGGTGGTGATCACCGGCGTGACTTCGGAGAAGGCGGCGCCTGGTTTTGCACCGATTGCCATCGGGCTGACGCTGGTGACGATCCATCTGGTTGCCATTCCCGTCTCCAATGCCTCGGTCAATCCGGCGCGCTCGACCGCGACCGCGCTGTTCGGCGGCGCTGAAGCGATGCGGTGCCTCTGGGTATTCTGGGTCGCGCCGATCGTCGGTGGCATCATTGGCGGCCTGATCGGCAAAGCCTTCTACGAGAGGTAGGCGCGGCTACCTTGGGCGATGCGAAAAAAGGGCGGCTGAAAAGCCGCCCTTTAGTTTTTGTCTGCTCGCGAGAATCTACTCGCCGGCGGCTTCGCGCGGCGCCGGAGCCTCGGTCTTCTGCCTGGCTTCGAGGTCCTCGCCGGTCACCTGGTCGACCGCCTTCATCGACAGCCGCGTCTTGCCGCGATCGTCGAAGCCGAGCAGCTTGACCTTGACCTTGTCGCCTTCCTTGACGACGTCGGAGGTCTTCTGCACGCGGTTAGATGCGAGCTGGCTGATATGAACCAGACCGTCCTTGGCGCCGAAGAAGTTCACGAACGCGCCGAACTCCATCACCTTGACCACGGTGCCCTCATAGATCTGGCCGACTTCCGGATCGGAAGCGATCGATTTGATCCATTTGATCGCGGCCTTCATGGCCTCGCCGTCGTTGGAGGCGACCTTCACTGTGCCGTCGTCCTCGATATTGACCTTGGCGCCGGTCTTCTCGACGATCTCGCGGATCACTTTGCCGCCGGTGCCGATCACTTCGCGGATCTTGTCGGTGGCGATCTTGAAGGTCTCGATGCGCGGTGCATATTCGCCGAGCTCGGCGCGCGCGGCGGTGAGCGCCTTCGCCATCTCGCTGAGGATGTGGATGCGCCCTTCCCTGGCTTGGCCGAGCGCGACCTTCATGATCTCTTCGGTGATGCCCTCGATCTTGATGTCCATCTGCAGCGAGGTGATGCCCTGATCGGTTCCGGCCACCTTGAAGTCCATGTCGCCGAGATGATCCTCATCGCCCAGAATGTCGGATAATACCGCGAAGCGCGAACCTTCGAGAATGAGGCCCATGGCGATGCCCGCGGTCGGCCGCTTCAGCGGCACGCCGGCATCCATCAGCGCCAGCGAGGCGCCGCAGACGGAGGCCATCGACGAGGAGCCGTTCGACTCGGTGATTTCCGAGACCACGCGCACCGTGTAGGGGAATTCGTGATGCGGCGGCAGCACCGGGTGGATCGCGCGCCAGGCAAGCTTGCCATGGCCGATCTCGCGGCGCTTGGTGCCGCCGAGGCGGCCGGTTTCGCCGACCGAGTAGGGCGGGAAATTGTAGTGCAGCAGGAACGTCTCCTTATAGGTTCCCGACAGCGCGTCGATATACTGCTCGTCCTCGCCGGTGCCGAGCGTGGTCACGACCATCGCCTGGGTCTCGCCACGGGTGAACAGCGCCGAACCGTGCGCGCGCGGCAGCACGCCGACTTCGGCGATGATGTTGCGCACGGTCTTGACGTCGCGGCCGTCGATGCGCTTGCCGGTGTCCAGGATGTTCCAGCGGACGATCTTGGCTTCCAGCTCCTTGAACACGCCGGCGATGCGCAGCTTGTCGTATTTCGGCTCTTGCCCTTCCGGGAAGTAGTGCGCCATCACCTTCTCTTTGGCGGCGCCGACCGCGGCGTAGCGGTCCTGCTTCACCGGGATCGCATAGGCCTTGCGCAGGTCCTGCTCGATCAGGCCGAGCATTTCCTTTTCCAGTGCGCTTTCATCGGCGATCTTGACTTCGCGCGGCTCCTTCGCGGCCTTCTCGGCGAGCTCGATGATCGCCTTGATGACCGGCTGGAAGTGCCGGTGACCGAACATCACGGCGCCAAGCATGATTTCTTCGTTGAGCTCCCTGGCTTCCGATTCGACCATCAGCACGGCGTCGGCCGTACCGGCGACCACGAGGTCGAGCTGGGTTTCGGTCATCTCGTCGAGCGTCGGGTTCAGCACATATTCGTCATTGGCGAAGCCGACGCGCGCAGCTCCGATCGGACCCTTGAACGGCGCGCCCGACAGCGTCAGCGCGGCAGACGCCGCCACCATGGCGAGCACGTCGGGATCGTTCTCCATGTCGTGCGACAGCGTGGTGATGATGACCTGGGTCTCGTTGCGCCAGCCATCGACGAACAGCGGGCGGACCGGGCGGTCGATCAGGCGGGAAACCAGCGTTTCCTTTTCGGTCGGCCGGCCTTCGCGCTTGAAATAGCCGCCGGGAATGCGGCCCGCGGCATAGGTCTTTTCCTGATAGTCGACGGTCAGCGGGAGGAAATCGACGCCCTCGCGCGGCGTCTTTGCGGCCACGACCGTGGCAAGCACCACTGTCTCCCCATAGGTCGCCAGCACGGCGCCGTCAGCCTGACGGGCGATTTTTCCGGTTTCAAGCTTGAGGGGACGTCCGCCCCAGTCGATCTCGACTGAATGAATATTGAACATAGTGGTCTTCTTTCATGGGTTCACGAAAGAAAAGGGCGACGCCAAAAACACAAAAACCATGCGCAAGATTGCGGGACGCTGATCGAAGAAGATCAGCGTCCGGCGATCCTGCCATGGTTTTGATGCTTCGGATGGCGTCCATCCTTTCGCTAGTCACGGGCACCGTGCCCGTCACGCCCAGCGGCCGAATTGCTGCTGGACGTTGTACGATTGAACATGATGCTTTCGGAAAAACCGTCGTCGACTTTTCCGGTTTCATGCTCCTGCGCATGATCGTTCTTTCGAAAATCGCAAAAAGCGGTTTCGAACGATCATGCAAAAAGCGCGCGCTAACTGGCGCGCGCGTACTCGAACAAGCTCAACGACGAATGTTGTGCTTCTCGATCAGCGCCTTGTAACGCGCCTCGTTCGTCTTCCTGAGATAGTCGAGAAGCGAACGGCGCGTCGACACGAGCTTCAGGAGACCGCGGCGCGAATGGTTGTCCTTGACGTGGTTCTTGAAGTGCCCGGTGAGGTTGTTGATACGTTCCGATAGGATCGCGACCTGAACCTCGGGCGAGCCGGTGTCGCCAGCCTTGGTGGCATTTGCCTTGATGACTTCCGCTTTGCGTTCGGCGGCAATCGACATCGTCAAATTCTCTCGTTGCGACCGGAACTGGCAGTCAGTCCGGTCAGGTTGAACACGCGCTTGGGGATGAGTTCGCCATTGCCAATTTCGGCAAGCGCCAGAAGTCGGCCTGCCACCGTGACATAGACTGTGCCGCTACAATTGGGCGCATCCCGTCCGCGCAACAAAACGGCCTGACCCCTGTGGAGCCTTGCCGCATCAGCCCGAGTGACGGCCAGTGCCGGGATGTCGTCCAGCGCGGTCTCAACGGGCAAAAGCGCGTCGGCGAGGCTGCCCTCGCCAGACGCGGCTCTATCGCACAAAGCCTGCAACTGTTCCAGCGGAATCATGTCGGATTCGCCGAACGGTCCGACCAGCGTCCGGCGCAGCCCGCAGATATGGCCATAACAGTTGAGAATGCGGCCGATATCGCGCGCCAGCGCCCGGACATAGGTTCCCTTGCCGCACTCGGCTTCGAACAAAGCAAGGTCTCTATCGGGTTGATTTACAAGGGATAAATAGTGAATCTCCACCGGCCGCGGCGCTAATTCGACGCGTGCGCCGTCGCGCGCTAGGTCATAGGCGCGCTCTCCCTGGATCTTGATGGCGGAGTACTTTGGCGGAATCTGTTCGATCATCCCGGTGAAGCGTGGCAGCAACTCGCGAATCGCCTCCGACGTTGGCCTGACGCCGCTGGTATGGGTGACGCGGCCTTCGGTGTCGTCGGTGTCGCGCTCCTCGCCCCAGCAAACCATAAAGCGATAGCGCTTGCGGCCGTCCATCACATAGGGAACCGTCTTGGTGGCTTCGCCGAGCGCTATCGGCAAGCCACCCGAGGCGAGCGGATCGAGCGTACCGGCATGCCCTGCGCGTTTGGCCTGGAACAAGCGCTTGACGATCGCCACCGCGTGGGTCGACGTCATCCCGATCGGCTTGTCGAGCACGATCCAGCCATGGATGTCGCGCTTGTCGAGGCGCGGCTGATTATTTTGCCGCGGTTGTTTGGCCTCGCGCGGATCGTTGTTGCCACGCGAATCATCACGCTGCGCATCGGGAAAAATATTTTTTTTCGCACCGTGCTGTTCGGCAGTTTGCGAACCGATCGCGCGTTCTGCGGGGGTCACGCTCATCACTTTTTGTCCTGATCTGATGCGAGGTCTCGCTGCACCGCAGGTGTTCGCAATAATTTCTCTATTCGCTCTGCCTCATCGAATCGCTCGTCAACACGGAAGCGAACATCAGGCGCAAATTTCAGGTTAACGCGCCGCGCGACTGCGCCGCGCAGGAATTTCTTGTTGCGCTCGAACGCCGCTATCACCACGTCGGTGTCACGCCCGCCGAGCGGCATCACATAAACGGTCGCAAGCTTGAGGTCGGGCGACATCCGCACTTCCGGCACAGTGATGACGTGGCCTTCGAGATCGGGGTCGTGCGCGCCACCATGCGCGAGAATATCGGCAATCGCATGGCGCACGGCTTCGCCGACGCGCAATTGTCGTTGCGAGCCGCCAGTGGCCGCACCCTTCTTCTGGTTGTGGCGGGGCATTATCCAATCCCAATTGTCGTCATCACTCGCGCAAAGCGGGTGATCCGATATTTCGCATCTAAAAATTCAATTCGGTGACTACTAAACGCCCCGCCTTTCGCGGGGCAGGACGAGTTAGTTTGAAAATCCCTGCGCGTCGTAAGGTTTGGACTTACAGCGAGCGCTGGATCGTCTCCACCCGATAACACTCGATAACGTCGGCGACACGCATGTCGCCATAATTCTCGAACGCCATGCCGCATTCCTGGCCGGCCTGCACTTCCTTCACTTCGTCCTTGAAGCGCTTCAGTGTCGAGAGCTTGCCTTCGTGCACAACGACGTTGTCGCGGATCAGCCGGACATTGGCGCCGCGCTCCACCGTGCCGTCGGTGACCCGACAGCCCGCAACCTTGCCGACCTTGGAAATGTTGAACACTTCCAGGATTTGCGCGTTGCCCAGCATGGTCTCGCGCAAAGTGGGCGCGAGCAGGCCGGACATCGCCTTCTTCACATCATCCACAAGGTCGTAGATGATATTATAATAGCGGATTTCGATACCATTGCGCTTGGCAGCGGCCGCCGCCTCCTTGTTGGCGCGGACGGAAAAGCCGATGATCGCGGCATTGAAACCTTCCGCCAGCGTGACGTCGGATTCGGAAATGCCACCGACGCCGGCATGCAGGATGCGGGCGGCGACTTCCTCGGTGCCGAGTTTCTCCAGCGAACCCAAGATCGCTTCGAGCGAACCCTGCACGTCGGCTTTGACGATCAGCGGGAATTCCTTGCGGCCCGAAGTCTTGAGCTGCGACATCATCTGCTCGAGCGAGCCGCGCATACCTGAAATCGAGGCAGCGGCGTTCTCGCGCTTTTGATGGGCGCGGTAGCTCGTCACCTGGCGCGCGCGCGCTTCGTTCTCGACTACAGCCAGACGGTCGCCGGCCTCCGGCGGTCCGTTGAAGCCGAGCACTTCGACCGGCACCGAGGGTCCTGCCTCATCGATGGTCTCGCCCTGATCCGAAATCAGCGCGCGGACGCGGCCCATTTCGGCGCCGGCCACGACGATGTCGCCGACCCGCAGCGTGCCGCGCTGTATCAGCACGGTCGCGACCGGACCGCGGCCGCGATCGAGCTTGGCTTCGATCACGGTGCCTTCGGCGGGTCGTTCCGCATTGGTCTTGAGGTCAAGCAGGTCGGCCTGCAGCGCGATCATTTCGAGAAGCCGGTCGAGATTGGTCTTGTTCTTGGCCGATACCTCGACGTCTACGACATCACCTCCGAGCGATTCGACCTGCACCTCGTGTTGCAACAGTTCGGTGCGCACGCGTTCCGGCCTGGCGTCCGGCTTGTCGATCTTGTTGATCGCCACGATCATCGGAACCTTCGCCGCCTTGGCGTGGTTGATCGCTTCCACCGTCTGCGGCATCACGCCGTCATCGGCCGCGACTACCAGCACTACGATGTCGGTCACCTTGGCGCCGCGCGCGCGCATCGCGGTAAACGCGGCGTGGCCCGGCGTGTCGATGAAGGTGATCTTCTTGCCGCTTTCCGGCGAGGTCACCTGATAGGCGCCGATATGCTGGGTGATGCCGCCGGCTTCGCCGGAGACGACATTGGCGTGGCGCAGCGCGTCGAGCAGCGAGGTCTTGCCGTGGTCGACGTGACCCATCACGGTCACCACCGGAGAGCGCGGCTCGGTATCGGTGGAATTGTCGACGATGTCGAACAGGCCTTCCTCGACGTCCGATGCAGCGACGCGCTTGACGCTGTGACCCATTTCTTCGGCGATGAGCTGCGCGGTATCGGCGTCGATCACGTCGGTGATTTTGTGCATCGCGCCCTGCTTCATCAACAGCCGGATGACGTCGACCGCGCGCTCGGACATGCGATTGGCGAGTTCCTGGATATTGATGGCCTCGGGGATGATCACTTCGCGAACCAGCTTTTCCTTCGGCTCGTTCGACTGATGCCCTTTCAGGCGCTGAGTGCGGCGCCGGAACGAGGCGATCGAGCGCTCGCGCACGTCATCGGCATTGAGGGCGGTAACCAGCGTCAGGCGTCCGCGCTGCTTCTGCGGCGCCGGCTTGGCGGTGGTTTTCGGTGCAGCGGCGGGACGCAAAGTACCTCCGGGGCCTCGGCGGACCTGACGGGGACCTTCATCCTCCTCGATCTCGACGGCGATGCTCGGCGCTCGGCCGGCAGGGACGGCCGGGCGGGCCGCTGTCGCCGCCGGGCGAGTGGTCTCGGCCTCGCCAAAGCGCTTCTTGGCTTCGAGCTCGGCCTTGCGCTTGGCTTCCTCATCCTGCCGATGGCGCTCTTCTTCAGCCTTGCGGCGGGCTTCGGCCGCTTCACGCTCGGCC
>JBATYU010000766.1:0-10761 GCA_049674245.1 Bradyrhizobium sp.
GAGCAACGCGACGTCGGCATCGGCGTGTGAGCAGAACCATTTGTCGCCATAAAGCCGCCACTCGCCGTCCACCAGGCGGGCCGTCGTTTCGATCGCGCCGACGTCGGAGCCGCCGGCCCGCTCGGTCATGAACTGCGTGCCTTTCCACATCGTCCCGACATCGCCGGACAGCATCTTTGGCAGCAGATAGTCCTTGAGTTCGTGACTTGCGAATTTCTGCACCAGATGGATCGAGGTGTCGGTCACGCTGATCGGGCACATCAAGCCGAACTCGGCCTGCACGAACAGATATTGCAGCGCGTATTTGGCAACCGCTGGCAGCGGGCGATCCATGCCGAGCACCCCCGTGCGATGGCTCATGGCGTGAAACTGGAAATCAGCGAATGCGACCTTTTCCATTTCGCGATAGGACGAATGGTAATCGATCCAGTCCTCGTCGCGCCCAAAGCGGTCGCGCGGATGGAGCACCGGCGGATGCTTGTCGGCGATCCGCGCGAGCTCATCGAGCCGGCCGCCCGCAAGCCGGCCGAGCCGGTCGAAATGCGGCTCCAGCCGCCGAAAATCACCCGGTTCCAGATAAAGCCGCAGCAGGTCGCGCAAGCCCCGATCGATCGCGTAGAAATTCGCACCCGCGCAATCGGGGGCGACGTGGTCGGCGCCGCATTTGCCCGGTTGACCGGACAAGTTCGGGGATCGCTGGGGAGAAAGCGCGTCCATGTCAAACCTCGTTCCAGGTCGGCGCGCCGGCATTTTCAGCCGGCCCACCAATGAAGGCGGCACACTGCGCATACTAGCCGTCTGGCTGGCTATTCCAACAGCATCGACCGTGCTTACCGGGCTGTCGGCGCGAATCCCCGGTCCGTCCTCGATGAGAAAATTTGGTCCACGCCACGAAACCGGCGCAAGGCGAGGCTTTCAATGCATGAAGGATTTTGCTTGATCCCGGCCCGGCCTTGAAGAGACTGTGAGCCGATCTCAATCTTGGTCCTGCTCAAGCTGGTCCTGCTCGAGCCCCGCCCCCGGGGCGGTCGCTTCGATCGATCGCGGCAAGCACGCAAACAGGAGATGGCATTGAACGCGGCTGAAGTATCGAAGCATTTGCGCAAAAGCGCAACGTTCGCCATCCATTCCCTCCACGGCGTCGGCCTGCTGCTCATTCTGCTCGCCGTCACGCTATCTGCCTGCGGCGATAAGCCGCCACAGCCGGCTGCCGCGGCCGCGCCGCCGGTCACGGTCGCCCAGCCGACCAAGCGCACCGTCACCGACTGGGATGAATTCACCGGGCGCTTCGACGCGGTCGAGGAGGTCCAGGTCCGCGCCCGGGTCGGCGGCTTCGTCACCAATGTCGAGTTCAAAGACGGCGACATGGTCCGTGCCGGCGACCTGCTCTACATCATCGATCCCCGCCCGTTCGAGGCGGTGGCGGCCCAGGCCGACGGCCAGCTTGCGGATGCGCGCGCCAAGATGGAGCTGGCCAAGCGCGAGCTCGATCGCGGGCTGAACCTGGTCCAGACCAGTGCAGTCTCCGAACAGGTCGTCGACCAGCGCCGCCAGGCCTTGCAGGCCGCGCACGCCGCCGAGACCATCGCCGAAGGCGCGCTAAAGGCCGCTCAGCTCAATATCGAATTCAGCCATGTTATGGCTCCGATTACCGGCCGGGTCAGCCGCCATCTCGTCAGCATTGGCAATCTCGTAACGGGCAGCGACAATGGCGGTGGCACGCTGTTGACCTCGATCGTCTCGCTCGACCCGATCTACATCTATTTCGACGTGGACGAGGCGACGTATTTGAAGAACAACAAGCTCTGGTTCGAGGGCAAGCGGCCGAGTTCGCGCGATACGGCCAATCCGGTGCAGGTGACGCTGACCGGCGAGACCGGGCCGTCGCATGAAGGCAAGATGGATTTCCTCGACAATCGCCTCGATGTTTCGACCGGTACGCTGCGCAGTCGCGCGGTGATCCCGAACAAGGATCTTTCGGTACTTCCCGGCCAGTTCGGCCGCGTGCGGCTGATCGGCAGCTTGCCCTACGAGGCGCTGCTGCTGCCGGACACGGCGATCGCGACCGACCAGTCGCGCAAGATCGTCTTCGTGGTCAAGGACGACAACACCGTGGAGGCGAGGCCCGTCGTGCTTGGCCCGCTCGACGAAGGCTTGCGCGTGGTTCGCGAGGGCCTCAAGGCTGAAGACCGCGTCATCGTCGACGGTATTCAACGCGCGCGCGTCGGGGCCAAGGTCACGCCGCATGCCGCGCCCGCTGGTGGCAAGACATGAATCTCGGCCGTCTCTCCATCAATCAGCCCATTCTGGCGATGGTGCTGTCGATCGTGCTCCTGATCGTGGGTGCACTCGCCTTCCGGACGCTGCCGGTCGCCGAATATCCCGAAGTGGTGCCGCCGACCGTGGTGGTGACCGCGCAATATCCGGGCGCCTCGGCGCAAACCATCTCCGACACGGTCGCTGCTCCGATCGAGCAGCAGATCAACGGCGTCGAGGACATGCTGTATATGTACAGCCAAGCCACCTCGAACGGCCAGCTCACCATCACCATCACCTTCAAGCTCGGCACCGATCTCGACAAGGCGCAGGTGCTGGTGCAGAACCGCGTCGCGATCGCGCAGCCGCAATTGCCGGATGAAGTGCAGCGCAACGGCGTCGTTACCAAGAAGAACTCACCCGACATCCTGATGGTCGTGTTCATGCTGTCGCCGGACGACAGCCTCGATCAGCTCTACATCTCCAACTACGCGCTGCTCCAGGTCCGCGACCAGTTGCTGCGGCTCGACGGCATTGGTGACATCCAGATTTTCGGCGCGCGCGACTATTCGATGCGGCTGTGGCTCGATCCCGACAAGATCTCGCACCTGGGCATGACCTCGGGCGACGTAATCGCCGCGATCCGTGCCCAAAATTTGCAGATCACCGGTGGTCAGCTTGCCAGCCCGCCAATTGCCGACCGTGCCTTCCAGCCGAACCTGACCTTCACCGGCCGTTTGAAGGACCCATCCCAGTTCGAGGACATTGTCGTCAAGGCGAGCGCGGACGGCCGCATCGTGCGGCTGCACGACATTGCCCGGATCGAGCTCGGCGCGCTGGATTATTCCACCAACAGCTTCGAGCTGCGGAAAACCGCGGTCGCGATGCTGGTGACCCAGCGTCCCGGATCGAATGCACTTGCGACCGCGAAGGGCATCTCCGACACGATGGCCAAGCTGAAGACCAGCTTCCCAAAGGGACTCGACTACGACATCGGCTACAACCCGACCGAGTTCATCCGCCAGTCCATCAGCGAGCTGATCAAGACCATCTATGAAGCGATGGCACTTGTCGTCATCGTGGTGCTGGTGTTCCTGCAGGGCTGGCGTCCGGCAATCATCCCGATCGTTGCGATCCCGGTCTCGCTGGTCGGCACGTTTGCGGCAATGGCGGCGCTTGGCTACGCCATCAACAATCTGACGCTGTTCGGGCTCGTGCTCGCGGTCGGCATCGTGGTCGACGATGCCATTGTCGTGGTCGAGAATGTCGAGCGGCATCTCGAGCATGGCATGAACCGGCGCGACGCGGCCTTGAAGACCATGGAGGAGGTCGGCGGCGCGCTGGTGTCGATCGCGCTGGTGTTGTGCGCGGTGTTCGTGCCGACCGCGTTTCTAGGAGGGATCACCGGCCAATTCTTCCAGCAATTCGCCGTCACCATCGCTGTCGCGACCGCGATCTCCTGCTTCTGCTCGCTGACGCTGTCGCCGGCACTCGCCTCGCAGATCCTGGTGATGCATGCAGACAAGCGGCCGCCCGCGGCGTGGAATCTGATTGCCCGCGGCTGGAACTGGTTCACCGGTCTCTTCAACCGCGGCTTCGACTGGCTGTCGCATTTCTATGCAAGTCTCGCCGGCTTCGTGATCCAGAACCGCGTGGTGATGCTGCTGGTCTATGCGGTCTTGATCGGCAGCGCCGGCTGGCTGCTTGCGACCACGTCGCAAGGTTACATTCCGGCGCAGGATCGCGGCTACGTGATCATATCCGCGCAATTGCCGGGTGCGGCCTCGCTGGCTCGGACCACCGAGATCGTTCGCAGGATTGAGAGCATCGCGCTCGATACGCCCGGAATCTCTCATATCGCGGTCTTTGCAGGCTTGTCGGGGGCGACCCGCACACAGGCGAGCAACTCGGCGGCGCTGTTTCCGGTGTTCGAAGAACCGGAAGTGCGCCTCAAGAAGGGCCTGAACGCACAGTTGATTACGGCGGATCTGCGCAAACGGCTTTCGGCCATCGAGGGCGCGTTCATCATCGTGATCCCGCCGCCGCCGATCCCGGGCATCGGCACTGGCGGCGGTTTCACCATGCGCAT
This sequence comes from Bradyrhizobium sp., assembly GCA_049674245.1. Taxonomy (GTDB): domain Bacteria; phylum Pseudomonadota; class Alphaproteobacteria; order Rhizobiales; family Xanthobacteraceae; genus Bradyrhizobium. The sequence goes on from JBATYU010000766.1 coordinate 4,346, forward strand.
CCAGGACCGTCAGGGCCGCGGTCCCGAACTGCTCGCGGCCGCAACCGACGAACTTGTCGTCGCGGCGCGCAAATCGCCGCTGCTCCTCGCTCCTACTGTGTTCTCGCCGTTCTCGGCCAACACGCCGCAGGTGTTCGTCGACATCGATCGTGTCAAAGCACAGAAGCTCGGTGTTCCCATCCAGAACGTCACCGACACGATCGAGACCTATTTCGGCTCGACCTATGTCAACGACCTCAACCTGTTCGGCCGCACCTATCACGTCACTGCACAGGCCGACCTGTCGTTCCGGAAAGAGCGCGCCGATCTTTCGCGGCTGCGCACGCGCAACGCCAATGGCGACACGGTGATGCTCGGCAGCGTCGTGGACTTCAAGGACGTCTCCGGGCCCGATCGTGTCGCGCGCTATAATCTGTATCCCGCCGCCGAGTTGCAGGGCGAGGGTCTGCCAGGCACGAGCTCGGCGACCGCAATCGCCGTCATGAAGAAGCTTGCCGAGGACACGCTGCCGAGCGGCTTTGCCTTCGAATGGACCGACCTGTCCTATCAGCAGACGACCAGCGGCAACGCGGGCCTGGCGGTGTTTCCGATCTGCGTGCTGTTCGTCTACCTGGTGCTGGCCGCGCAATATGGCAGCTGGACGCTGCCTTTTGCCGTCCTCCTGATCGTGCCGATGTGTCTGCTCGCGGCGACCATCGGCGTGCGCATCATGCATCAGGACGTCAATATCCTGACGCAAATCGGCTTCGTGGTGCTGGTGGGGCTGGCCGCCAAGAACGCGATCCTGATCGTCGAGTTCGCGCGCGACATCGAGGCCGAGGGCAAGGAGCGGCTGGAGGCCGTGATCGAGGCCTGCCGTCTGCGGCTGCGGCCGATCCTGATGACGTCATTCGCCTTCATCCTCGGCGTGCTGCCGCTGGTGGTGTCGACCGGCTCAGGTTCGGAGATGCGCCAGGCGGTCGGCGTCGCCGTGTTCTTCGGCATGCTCGGCGTCACCCTGTTCGGCCTGCTGTTCACGCCGATCTTCTACATGGTGGTGCGCAATCTGGCGGATCGATCGAAGTCGAAAGCGGCGGCGCCAGCCGCGTAGCCCTCGTATCGCCCTGTTTCGCAAGCCCTCAATACTATTGGCCTATTTTAAATCGATGGGCAGCGGCAGGGTTATAAAATATAGGTTTGCCATTCATAGAAACGGCTGGGGAGACAATGATGAAATCGGGATTGTGGACGCTGATCGTCGCGGCTGGTGTTTTCCTCGCTGCGCCGGCATCGGCGCAAGGCGTCAAGATCGGCATCTTGAACGATCAATCCGGCGTTTACGCCGATTACGGCGGCAAATACTCGCTCGAAGCCGCCAGGATGGCGGTCGAGGATTTCGGCGGCGAGGTGCTCGGCCAGAAGATCGAAATCGTCACCGCCGACCATCAGAACAAGCCCGATCTCGCCACCTCCATCGCGCGGCGCTGGTATGACGTCGAAGGCGTCGACATGATCACCGAGCTGACGACGTCATCGGTGGCGCTTGCTATTCAGGAGCTTTCCAAGGAAAAGAAGAAGATCGACATCGTGGTCGGTGCGGCGACCTCGCGCCTGACCGGTGACGCCTGCACGCCTTACGGTTTCCACTGGGCCTATGACACACATGCGCTCGCGGTCGGCACCGGCGGCGCGCTGGTGGAGGCCGGCGGCAATACCTGGTTCTTCCTGACCGCGGACTATGCGTTCGGTTACGCGCTCGAAAAGGACACCAGTGACATCGTCAACGCCAAGGGCGGCAAGGTGCTCGGCTCGGTCCGCATTCCCCTGAACTCGTCGGACTTCTCCTCGTTCCTGCTGCAGGCCCAGAGCTCGAAGGCCAAGATCATCGGCCTTGCCAATGCCGGGCTCGACACCACCAATTCGATCAAGCAGGCGGCGGAGTTCGGTATTGTTTCCGGCGGCCAGAAGCTCGCCGGTCTGCTGATGACGCTGTCGGAAGTGCATGGCCTCGGCTTGCAGGCCGCCCAAGGCCTCGTTCTCACCGAGGGCTTTTACTGGGACCTCAACGACAAGACCCGCGCGTTCGGCGAACGCTTCATGAAGCGCACCAGCCGGATGCCGAGCATGATCCATGCCGGCACCTACTCGGCGACATTGAGTTATCTCAAGGCGGTGAAGGCGGCGGGCACCAAGGACCCCGACGCGGTTGCCAAAAAGCTGAAGGAATTGCCGGTCGACGATTCCTTTGCGCAAGGCAAGGTGCAGGAAAACGGCCGCATGGTGCACGACCTCGATCTGTTCGAGGTCAAGAAGCCGGCCGACTCCAACAAACCGTTCGACTATTACAAGCTGCTCGCCACCGTGCCCGGCGACAAGGCGTTCCCGCTGGCCAAGGACAGCGGCTGCCCGCTCACGAAGTGACTGCGCGTGTCCCGAACCTTGCACTAGAGCAGGATGACTCTTCTTCGAATCGTCATCCCGCTCTATCTTTTTGTTTGAGCGTGATCTTTTCGGAAAACCGGTGCCCACTTTTCCGGATCATGCTCTATTGTGCAGGGACTCTCGGTCCAGATGTATTCTCGTGAAGAAGAGAATTTCTGAACCGCCACACGAGCGATCCGATTGATCGCAAGGCAAATGTCCTGACACGACGCGCCGTGCTCTCGTTGAGCGCGGCGTTTTTTTTCGCCACATTCGCGAACGCGCCGCTCGATTCCGCTAACGCGCTCGCACAAATCTTTTGCGATGCACGGTTTGGAATTCCTCCAACACGCGATCGCGATTTCGCGGCAGGAAAATACGACACCTAAGGTTGGGTCATATAATGCTCAAGCTCGCTCTTGAGATAGGCGCGCCATTCCTCGGGCTCGGTGGCCAAGGGCCGCATGCCCTGCCGGTCAAGCTCGTCAACCACATCGGAGGATGCCAACGCCTTCGCCACCTCGTCGCGTAGCCGCTTGGCAATGGCCGGCGGTGTATTCGCCGGCGCCAGAATGCCGAACCAGTGCACAAATGCGTAGTCGGATATGCCCGCCTCCATCACGGTCGGGACGTCGGGCAGGACGGGTGAGCGTTGCGGGCTCGTTACCGCCAGCGGCTTGAGGGCGCCGGCCTTGGCCCGCGGCCCTATCACCGTCATGGCATCAAGCACCAGGTCGATATGGCTGGCGAGGAGATTGTCGAGCGCGGGACCGCCGCCCTCGTAGGCGACGATCGCCACGTCGATGCCGGCCTTCGCCTTCAGCGCCTCGGTCGCGAGATACGCTGCGCTTCCCGTGCCGCCACCTGCCGCGAACACCAGCCTGTGGGGATCCTTTTTGGCGTAGGCGATCACGTCGCCGAGGGTGTTGACGGGAAAACTCTTGCGCGTCGTCAGGATCAGCGGCCCCGCGGCAACCTCGGTGACCGGGGTGAGCGTCGTCAAGTCGAACGGGTCGGCGGGATGCCGCGCCTGCGCGATCAGCGTGCGGGTCGACATGAACAACAGCGTATGGCCGTCGGCCGGCGCGGCGGCGAGCTGCCGCAAGGCCGGCATGAAGGCGTCGCCGGGACGGTTCTCGACATCGACATTGGTGTGCAGGCCCTCGCTCATCCTTTGCGCCACCAGGCGCGCGATCACGTCGGTTGCGCCACCGGCCGGCCGCCCGACGGTGATCGTGATCGGCTGGCCGGAAAGATCCTGCGCTTCGACCGGGCGGAGCGCCGCGGCAGCAAATGTCGCGACAATGAACGCTACACTCGTGCTGAGAAGGCATACTGAGCGCAACCGGACCATCATGTTTCCTTCCGATGGCCAAGCAATCCGTTGGCACCCATTGATGGAGCAAAAAAACAGGCGCGGTGGAGGTCTCCCGCGCCAGTCACGGTGTACTGCCGTCTCTTAGCTGGGCGACGGCACGACCACGATCCGCGCCATCATGCCTCCGTCCTCATGCTCGAGGATGTGGCAGTGATAGACGAACTCGCCGAGCTGGGCGAACGGGATCTGTTCGACGACCGCCGGCGAGACGCAATGGCCGCTGCGCCACTGTGACGGCAGGCAGACGCCAGTCTGGTTGTTGTTCACCTGGTTCGCAATGGTCGCGTCGGGCATGGCAACGCCCAGCGGGAAGTTGTCCTGGATCACATTGCCGGCGCTGGGCCCGACCTTCTCGATGAACCGGGTCTGGTGCAGGTGGAAGTTATGGTTCTCGGTCGACAGCTGGATCAGCTCCCAGGTCTCGGTCACCGGCATCTGGCCGGAATTGAGCGGCAGGCAGACGGTGGTGACGTTGGGATCGAACTGGGCCAGGCTGTCGAGGTTGTTGGGATCCGGCTGGTGCGATCCCGGAACCACATTGCCGTTCTGGTCGACCTCCTCGTAGCCGAGTGCGAACGTGCCGTCGGTGGCCACGTCGGAGAAGCCGAAGAAGATGCGGCGGTGATGCCCGGCCGGCAGCGCCTTGCACCCCTGGGGCAACGCCGCGGCGACCGCACCCGGAACGGCGGAGACGAACATGCCGCCCGGCTGCATCAGTCCGCTGTCCTTGACCAGGACCTGGCTAGAGGTGAACTGGCGCGGACCGGTCTGGTTGAACTGCACCTTGGCGAGGTCGACCTGGGGCCAGACATCGCCGGATCCCATGGTGAGGGACTGGTTCCTCCAGGTCGCGGTGGCGCCCAGCGGCGGTGGGACGATCACACCGTTCTGGTTGCGATAGGTGACCCACACTTCCACGCGCGAACTCGGCATCATGACGAACTCGTCGACGCAGACCGGCACCGCTGTGATCACTGTGGCGCTGGGGCAGGGCACCACATGGAACTTGCCGCCCGCCATCGAGACCATCGAACTCGTCGGCGTATCCTGGGGCAGGGTCACGGCGATGCCGTCGATGGCGATGAGCTGCACCGTCATCGGCTTCTGGTTCTGGTCGTTGATCAGCTGCAGGTCCCAGCTCAGGCTGCCGGCGCCGGTGCCGATCCGCCAGATTTCGCCGTCGGGCGCGGTGATCGGGATCGTCGGATATTGGATGCCGTTGACGGTGAAGTACCACACGCCGCCGGTGAAGTTGTCATCGTCCGCACTGGCATCGACGCCCGGACACGATCCGTGGCGTGGCGGATCGCTGGCCGCGGGAACAGGATTGCAGAATTCCGCATCCGTGTGGCCCAGCACTTCACCGTCGGCGACCGGAACCTCTCCGAATCCGAAGTCCCTGGTGCCGGCCGCCGCGACCTGAATCTCCTTGAGCATCATGTAGCGGACATTGGCTTCCGGGAACTTCGCATTGTTCGCGTCTCCCGCGACGTTGTCGCCGATCGTGCCGATGGTGAGCAGACCCGATTCGCCATGCGACACCTGTTCGAGCGCGATGCCGTGCACATGCGCATGATACCAGAGCAGGCTCGACGGCATGTTCTTCGCCACCGGGATGCTGTAATCGATCGAACCGACCACGACGTCGCCCATGTTGTGGGGGTTATTTGCCGGGTTTGGCATTCCGTTGGCCGGATTGAATACCTGGACGAAAACATCGTCGCCCCATGTCGGATTCGCTGCGGTCGGCGCCCGCGCCGGGGTCAGCAGACCATGGGTGTGCAGGTTAGTCGGATCGAGGACGTCATTCGGGTCGTCCGCCGAATGCAAGAGTTTCTTCGGATCGAGCTTCGGCAGCTGGTTGGTGAAGTGGGCCTTCAGCGTGTCGCCCTGCGTCAGCGCGAGGCGCACGCCGCCGTAATCCCATACGCAGCCGCTTCCGTTGGCCTGACAGATCTCGTAGGCAAAGCCGGTCGGATGGATCTTCTTGCCGGTGGTGGGCGAGGTAAAGGTGATGGTCGGAATCGGATTCGCCTTCGCGTTCATCAGGATGTTCAGTGTGCCGTTCTGGCTAGTGAACACCGGCGGTGTGTGGAAGGCGTTGCCTTGGCTCGTTGCCGACGCCGCGGTCTGGGCGTTGGCCGTTCCGCCTCCGCAGGCAAGCGCGGCGGCGACGGCCGTGGCGCCGATCCATTGATGCAGCGATGACTTCATTGCAGCGTCGTGATCAGACATTTGGTCCCTCCCTTACAGCTTCCGAAGATTTATTGCTTGAGGGGGCGGGCTCGGTGTGCGCCGCATGTGCGTGCAAACGGCGTCGTCGTCGGTCGCCCTTCGTTGCCTCCGTGCAGGATCGTTTGATTGCCTGTCTGTCGTTGTCGCGAAGCTTGCCTCACACAGTCTAAAGTTGCAACAGGCGTGTTCGACGCGTCGACGCGTGCGTTGCCAACATGCACCCTTTGCGTTTAGGATTGAAATTGACCAAGCTCAGGGTGTGCAACAAAAAAGACACCGTAGGGCCGGATTTTGGGCCGAGTGGGGGGCATACATGTGGCAATCCCTCGTCTGGGCATGCGGGGTTCTGGGGATCTCCTGCGGTCCGCAGCCCAACGTTGCAGTGATCCAGACCGCCTATGAT
>JBATYU010000767.1:0-5747 GCA_049674245.1 Bradyrhizobium sp.
AGGGCCTTCGGAGAGATGGCCGAGTGGCTTAAGGCGCACGCTTGGAAAGCGTGTGTGCGGGAAACTGTACCGTGGGTTCGAATCCCACTCTCTCCGCCACTGAAATCAAGCAAGAGATTGAACAGACTCAACTATTTGGGAGAACGGATCGTTCAGTCCCCAAATCAGTCCCCAAGCCAATTGCTATTTGGGTCCGGCGATCATCGGATAACTCGGCTCGTCCACCGGTTCGGGCGATGCTCGCTGGATGATCTCGTACAGTGCGCGGTCGCTCATTAGTCTAACAGGCTGGGTATCGTGGCGCTCGATAGCCTGCGCGGGCTTGCCGTCCAATCGGTCCGCGATTTCGCGGATAGCTTGCAGGTCGCCGTCCAACGCTTTCTCGAACAGCTTTCGTGCGATGGCGCGCAAGTGGCGAGGATCATTGCCGGCACAGATTTCCATTCGCAGCGCATCGGCGAACGGCTTTGCCCGGTTCGGAGAGCCAACCGGCCTGCCCATGTATTCGGCCTCCGAAGCGTTTGAAGCTTTAAGCAAATCCGTGACGGAACTATGGTGCCAAGGGATCGTCATGGCCTACAACGTTGTCGGCAACCTGCGACAACTCCGTACTCCTCTTTCTGGAAAAGTAGCGAAATATTAGGCCGCGCCAAGGACAATCGCTTGGCCCTTCGCCAATGAGCAATCTACGATGACGTTAGATCCCATTAGCGGCTTGCGCAATTTTCGCGAGGAACGTATCGACTGGCTCCTCACGGTCCAGACCGGAGTGTTAATTTTATTAATATTTGTCATCGCCCCACTCCAAGCAATTGGCATTTCGGCCTTTCATGCGTTCGCTATTGGCCTATTGCTGGCGATCATCGGCAGCATGGTGATAATATCTAACCGTCCCATTGCTCTCGTTTTGATGTCGATTGCTCTTGTTGCCAATATTGCCGTATTTTTCCTTCGACTGTATTACCCCGTCCCCTTCCACTTCCATATCTTGGCCGCTGCATGGTTGATCATCGCGGTCACTCTAGGACTTGTGGTCACCCAAGCCGTTTTCAGGCAAGGGCATGTCACATATCACCGAGTTATCGGAGCGATCCTTCTATACTTGTTGATCGCAGTGGCCTTTGCAACGCTATTTGCTTTTGTCGGCCTGTCAAATGAGGGTGCGATCAAAGGGATAGCTTTTGACGATGATCGTTCAATCGCCAGCGAGCTTTTTTATATGAGCTTTGTTACGCTGACATCAACCGGCTACGGCGACATCGTTCCGGTGCATCCGTTCGCGCGAAGTCTATGCAACATCGAAAGCGTGATTGGCCAACTTTATCCCGCGACCCTTTTGGCAAGGCTCGTTACCCTCGAATTGAGAGGGCCAAGCCGATAAGCAGGAGGCGCGGTTCGCGAAAACACGCGCCGAGAGAGCGCGCCGGAGGGCGTGCCCAAGTGGCCGTGTTCCCTCCCCCCGGGGGGTCGTGGGTACGTGTCAGGGGCTGTCAATTCGGCCTGTGCCACGCTGCGATTTGCGTGTGAAGCATTCGCGCAAGAGCCGATCCACCACCAGTTGGGTCTCAATCTCAAGTTGGGATGGTGCGGACTTCACGATTGTGCCGGGCCGCCCATCCTTGCTCGCGAAAATCCCGCAGAGAACTTCGGCCGTGATTGGTGGGTTGTAGACGTGGCTGACGATCGAGGCGCCATAAGACATGATCTATTCCCCAAGCGGACTACAGCAAAGACCCAGATCAAAGGATGCTATAGGCTGGAGGTACTCACAATTGGATCAAAGGACATTGTTCTTGAGTACACTGTCCCAAAGGCCCCCCCGTGACGGCGGTCGGCGTATTACGCTAGGCCCGCCGATGCTCTCTCGAGCGGCTCAATCAGCGGCTTCGCCGAGAAGGGTTTTAAGAGATAGTCGAGGCCCACACCGAGTTGCGCGAGCAGCTGATCGCGGCTGACGTCGCCGATCTGCCGAACCCGATGGGCAGCAGCCGTGTGAACTGAAGGCGGCAGCGTCGGTTATCCTCCCTGTTGATGTGGATCAATGTAGCACTCTGGTATTGGGTGCATTGGCAGATGGTTCATCTAGTCAGGAGGTTGACATGAGTTCAATCAACAAGTCGGAAATGATCTCTCGCCGAAAGGCCCTTTCTCTGATGGGACTGGCGGCTGCGTTCGGCCTCGCGGCGGCTCCTGCGGTACTGACAGTATCCGATGCTGAGGCTCAGACCGTTGGCATGGAGCGGCGTCAGGAGCGACGCGAAGGACGGCACGAGCGGCGCGAGGTGCGGCGCGAAGGACGGCACGAGCGACGTGAGGTGCGCCGCACAGGCACAACTACCGGAACAGGTATAAATACCACCACAGGTACAACTACCGGCGCAGCTAAGTAATTCCACTGGCCTGAAGGCAATAATCGAACCCGCTGCGCCGCCATCGCGCGAACTGAAACGGCGGACGTCGCTGCTCGCCCGTTTTCGATGCTGTTGAATTTCCTAGCAAGCGGCAGACTCGCTGGTTCATGAGGACAGTGGCCATGAGGACAATCGGGCACTGTGCTGGAGAGCCTCTCCTAGCATAGGACGGCGCGAGCCTTCGATGAGGCTGCTTCGCTCCCCCTCAGCCCCCCACCGGAGCAGCCTCGTCGGGGTGCCAGCTAGCAGCGAGTAAATCCAAGGCGAAGGATCGCGACGACCGGCAGCACCAATGAACGGCGTGAAGATCCTGTTGGAAGAACTTCGGACCGATGCTGCTGAATGTGCATTCTGCGCTGGACCTTTAAGCACCCCGCGCGCGTTGAGGCCTTGCAGGCCGGGGGCGACCACGAACCCGGAGCGCTGTCATGGAAATCCCTCTTGACCTTGAAAGAAGGTTAGAGCAGCGGTGGGTCGCCAGATTTTTCCGCACCAAACGCATCGCCCTGAAAGGTTCTATCAACCGAATGCCGCCCCCGGCATTGCCTGCCAGCGAAAACCGGGCGATCAATGGTTTGGGCAGCGTCAAGCAGCCGAGGCTCTCTCGAGTGGCTCAATTAGCGACTTCGCCGAGAACGGCTTGGTGAGATAGGCGAGACATCCGGATTGAAGCGCAGCCGTGCGAACGGCAGCGGTATGGTTCCCGCTCGCGCGGCGTCAACTCCGCGATATGAGCGCGAACTATGTCCAGCCTGACCTTCCGGTCACGCGACACTTCATGACGCACTACCGCCCGTTCGATTGCTTGAAGAAGCAAGGCTGACGATACGGGTTTGAGCAGAAAATCCTCCGCACCCGCCTTGATGGTTCGCACCGCGGTCGGAACATCCGGATGACCAGTGAGGAATATGATAGGGAGCGTCGAACCGAGTTCGCTTGTTGCGCGGCAATGAGCGCGAATTGGAAGCGGCGTCGGCCCTACATGACCCGTAAAATCACGGTGCCAACATCCGCAGGGCTGCTGTCGGAAATGGTCAGAACTACTTACCGATTGCATGGACTACCCTGCACCACATGGCGCAGGATCGTTGGTTCATCGCGGCGGTGGTTGGCTTGGGTGCTTTAACAGTGGTCCTGACGGCTGCGTTATTCACTTTCAGCGGATGAACCGGCTCACACCGGCGCATGAGACAGTCCAAGCCAGTGGTAGACTAGCGGGGAAGCTTCTCGCCGTTGTATTTCAGTCCGCACCGATCTGAACCAATAGAGTTAAAGGTCAGGATGGACCTCGATGGAAGTTCATCAAGAACGGGCACAAGACTTCCCACTAGTAATCGCGATGATGCCAGCGACCGACCGGCAACGGGCGATAGCGGTGGGGGTGGTCGTCGTTTTGCTCGTCGCGGCGGCCGTTATGGCACCGTTCGCGAGCACACAGGTCGGCCGAATTGACGCCTTCATCCCGGTCTTGCAGACCGTCGTGAGCGTTGTCGATCTTATAACGGCAACCCTTCTGTTCGCTCAATTCTCGATCCAGCCTCAGCGCGCCCTTCTCGCGCTCGCAAGCGGTTACATATTCGGCAGCTCGTTCGCGTTCTTGCAGACGCTGTCTTTTCCGGGGGCGTACGCCTCTGCTGGTCTGATCGGTGACACACTTAACACTCCAGCTTGGATGTACGTGCTTTGGCACGCTACGTTTCCGGCGGCGATCCTCGTCTATGCGCTCTCCAAGGATACGACCGGAGCCGCCATACCGCAGGGCAGACCGGCAATGACCGCCATTGTGATCACTGTTGCCTGCGTCCTTGCTGTGATAGCTGGACTGACTTGGATCGTCACGACGAAAACGGAATATCTCCCGAGCTTTTACACTACCGACGTCAGGTTGCAGACCCAGTTTGGCAATCAGACTAACTTTGCGCTTTGGCTATGGGCTTCTACCGCGCTCGCCGTGTTATTTGCTCGCAGACGCACCATCCTCGATTTATGGTTGATGGTGACTTTGCTTGCCTACATGCCAAGCTTCTTGGTGGCGATCATCGGCAGCTCGGTACGATTTACTGTCGGCTGGTACGCGGCTCGCTGCTTCATTCTGGTCGCAAGTTGCATGGTGCTGAGTGTGTTGCTTGTCGAAACAACGCTTCTCTATTCACGCCTCGCCAGCGCGATCATTTTACATCGACGCGAACGCACCAACCGGCTCTTGAGCGTGGACGCAGCGACCGCCGCAATCGCACATGAAATCAACCAGCCGCTGGGTGCAATGTCGCTGAACTGCGACGCAGCGTTGGAGTGTCTCAAAGCAACACCGCTTGACCTCGAAGAATTACGTTCCTGTCTATCGGACGTGAAGAACGAAAACAGCCGCGCGAATGAAATAGTTGCAGGTGTTCGCGCACTGTTTAAAACGACCGCGCGTCAGAGAGCGATGGTTGAAATCAATCGTCTTGCTCGGGAAGTGCTGAGGATGGTTGAGCACGACCTGCAGGTTCACGGCGTATCAGTTTCAACCGAATTTCAAGACGACGTTCCGCAATTAAGGGCTGACCCGATCCGGCTACAGCAAGTGATCTTGAATTTAATCAAGAACGCGATTGACGCAATCGCAATTGGTCCCACAGCCATAAAGGCCATTCGACTGATCACGACCTATGACGGGAAATCGCTCGTGTCGATTTACGTCGAAGATACAGGACCGGGTATCACCCTCGTTAGCCAAACCCAAATATTCGATCCATTTTTTACGACGAAGTCTTCCGGTATGGGGTTGGGTCTCTTCATTTCTCGTAGCATCATCGAGGATCACGGCGGTGATCTTCGGCTCACCGAAACAAGTTCAAAAGGCAGTATTTTTGAAATCACTCTGCCAGTGTAGCAACCAGCGACAGCGGGACAGTCGCTGGTGTGGAAGCAGGTGGTGTTTTTAGTGCTCACCGAGGCTCTTTATCGGCTCGATCAGCGACTTCGCCGAAAATGGCTTTGTGATATAGGCGATACACCCGGATTGAAGCGCAGTCGCCCGGACGGCAGGGTTGTCGTTCCCGGTGACGTAGATGACCGGCACAGAATGCCCATCAGCCTTGAGACGATGCCTTAAATCGATCCCTGACCCGTCCTTCAGGTTGATATCTAGGATGATGCAAAGCACGTCCTCGAAATCGGTGTGGCCCTTAAAAGCCTCCGCAGACGAAAACAAGATGGTCTCGTACGCGTGCTGCCGGAGCAGACGACGTATTCCCTTCAGCATCCCCGGGTCATCATCGACCACTAAAACGAGGTTTCGATTTGACATGTAAGACATCCCTGATCTGTCCGCCGACACAATCTTGGAGTCCG
>JBATYU010000768.1:0-1905 GCA_049674245.1 Bradyrhizobium sp.
AAGACTTTCGACGGCAATCCGCACCCAGCAGCAAGTGCGCTGAAATTGGCGGCGTCGATCTCGCCATTCAGCCACGTCTGCAGTCCGAAGCGCAGCCTGTCGGATTCCTCAAGCGCGCCATGGCCGATGCCATGAACCGCATGGCCGGCGTCGGCCAACTCGCGGGCCAGATAGCGGCCGATGAAACCGTTGGCGCCGGTGATCCAGACGGTCATGACGCCGCCTTGTGGCCGACAAACGAATAAAGCCTTCCTGGCCGATTATCGAAACGCTCGGCGACGGAAAGGAGCGATTCGAAAATCCGATCGGAGCCAAGCGCCACACGCCACAAGGGCTTGGCGGGCATTTTTTGTGAGAGCTTGTCCACGACGGCATCGCGCAGACTGTCGATCGTATAGGGAAAAAGGTTGATCGGGCTCTTCAGCGGCGACAGAACCTCCAGGGGGCTAAAGCCCGCAGCTTTCAACGCGCCGGTATAGCGATCGAGACGATAGGCGTGCTCTCCGCCGTAAAGATGATGCAGCGGGTGCCCATCAAGAAATTTACCGAGGTCCGCTTCCTTGCTGATCACGTGCTCACGCGCCGCAACGAGGATACCTCCGGGCCGAAGCACGCGAAACATTTCACAACACGCAAGGTCGAGATCGCGGGTGTGATGGAGGACAGCCCGAGCAAAGACAAGATCGAAAGCGCCGTCGGGAAACGGCAGACGTTCCGAGAATTCCTCAACCACCTTAATCGGCAGCGCGGCTTCCGCCGCCAGCGCACGGATCGCGGCGGCGCCGACGATCGCGCTGGGATCCGGCTCGAGCGAGGTAACTTCAAATCCTTCTCGCGCGAGCGCATAGCTTGCGATCCCGCGTCCAGCGCCCACGTCGAGCGCTTTTCCCGTTCGGCCGCGCAGTAGCTTTGAAACAGCGTGCCATTCGCCGCTTCCGCGATATCGTTCCGCCGCCGCGACCAACGGGTCGTCGTAAAACGCGTCGAGAACCAGTTGCCGCCGCGCTGGCTGGTTACGAAGCCAGATTACGGCGGATTCCCAAGTCGAGATTTCAGGTTCAACGTTCATCCCGCGACAATTCCCTGACGAAGACCGCAGGATTTCCTGCCACGATGGAATAAGGCGGAACATTTTTCGTGACAACGGCCCCTGCGGCGACGACTCCACCTTCGCCCACTGTTACGCCGCGCAAAACCATTGCGCCCGCGCCAATCCACGCGTCATCACGAATCTTCACCGCACTCTCGTCGAGGGAGACCTTGAGTGGGTGGCCCTGCTCGAAGATTTGTTTGACCTGCTCGTGCCGCGCCGCCGCCTGGAGCGGATGAGTCAGACTATCGAAGATATTCGCCGAGTGCGAAATAAGTACGCGATCGCCAATCTCAATGGAGGCGGCCGACCAGATGCGGCTTCCTTCGCCTATGTAACACCATTCGCCGATCTTGATCTCGCCGCCATGCGCAAAGGTAAACAGTTCGCCGCGCACATGCGTATGACATCCCACGGCGATCTTGCTGCTGTCTCCGCGGGCATTCCTGATTTTGGCGGTCCGGCTCAACGTCGCCCCTTGCTGTAGCTCACAAGTTGCTCGACCAATTAACCGTTGAACGATAAGATCGATATTGATCCGCCGATGCATTTTCAGGATCGGACGCACTGCTCTCCCGAGCATCCATTTTATCCGATGAGATGGTTCATCCGTTCGCATTACCTACTGTCCAACCCGAGACCCGCGCAGTCTGAACTGCCTGCATATCCGCAACGCTCTAGCACGGCTAAGCCTGCGCGACGAGACCAACAAACTGGCTCCACTGCAACGACTTACTATAAATTTCCGAAATCTGGCTCCTTCCCCGAGCGGCCACTTCTGCCGAGCGCGGCCAACTACGGAGGCACTTCGAAAT
>JBATYU010000769.1:0-2290 GCA_049674245.1 Bradyrhizobium sp.
GGATAGGGTTTTCGGTACACACAGGTGCGTAAGGCCCGCGCCGAGGTCGCCGCCTACGCCGAGTGCACCGAGAGCCAGATGATGGCGATGTTCGGTTGGACCGACCCGAAGATGCCCGCGCACTACATCGCGCAGGCGAACCGTGAGAAGCTCGGAATCAGCGGCATGGAGAAGATGGTCGCGTTCGATCAGAGCCAGTCACTCGATGATTTTTTGCAGCTACCGGAGGCGAACAGCGTGCGAACACCAGACGGGAACGGAGTGGTAACATTCCCGGGTAACATCCGCAAAAAAGCGTAAGGATTTCAACTCTAAACGTGGGTTTATGGTGCGCTCGGAGGGACTCGAACCCCCACGATGTTACTCACTGCCACCTCAAGGCAGCGCGTCTACCAATTCCGCCACGAGCGCATGGGAGGCCGGCGCGACATTGCGCCGGGCCGGATCAATGGCGCCGATGTAACAAATCAGTGGTTGGCGGACAAGGCCCGCGGGCGCCGGTTTTAAGGCCCCGCGAATGCCGAACCGGCTTACCGGCTGCCCGGCGATCTCGGCAACATCTGCTTGACTTCGACCGCGATCCGGTTGCGATCGACCAGCACCACGCCACTGGCGACCGGCAGGTTGTTGGCGAGCACCTTGACCTCGTCCGCCTCGGTCGCGTCGAGTTCGATGATGGCGCCGCGGGAAAGCCGCATTACCTGATGGACGGGCATGGTAGTGGTCCCGAGGACCACCATGAGATCGACGGTGACTTTATCGAGGGTTGGCACTTCAACACCGCCGTACTGGGACTAAAGAATTGCTGGTTTAGAGATCACCACGTTATGGTTAGCCAATGGTTAATGAACGCCAATGCCTTGACCTCACGACCTTCGCCCGCGCGACCAGTGGCGCGGTGGAATGGCGCATTTCGGATGCCCCGGTGCCCTATCCCGAATCGGTCGCCGCGATGGAGCAGCGCGTGGCTGCGATCGCGGCGGGTGAGGCGGGCGAACTGGTCTGGCTGTTGGAGCATCCGCCGCTCTATACGTCCGGCACCAGCGGAAAGGCCGCTGACCTGTTCGATCCCCGGTTTCCCCTGTACCAAACCGGCCGCGGCGGCCAGCTCACCTATCACGGTCCGGGCCAGCGCGTGGCTTACGTGATGCTCGACCTCAAGCGGCGGCGGCCCGACGTTCGCGCTTATGTGGCCGGCCTTGAGGAATGGATCATCCGCACGCTTGACGCCTTCAATGTGCGCGGGGAGCGGCGCGAGGACCGCGTCGGCGTCTGGGTCAAGCGGGCGGACAAGGGCGCAGGCTTCGAGGACAAGATCGCCGCCATCGGCGTGCGGCTGCGCCGCTGGGTGTCGTTCCACGGCATCGCCATCAATGTCGAGCCCGATCTGTCGCACTTCTCGGCGATCGTGCCTTGCGGCGTGGCCGACCCGCGCTATGGGGTGACGTCGCTGGTCGATCTCGGCCATCCCGTGACCATGGCGGATGTCGATATTGCGCTCCGGCAGGCCTTCGGGGACGTGTTTGGTGCCTCGAAGATGGTCCTGCCGGAAACGGCGGCTTAAAGGAAAGTGACGCCGGCGGGACCTCCAGCTTGCCCGCGATATAGCGGTGCTCCTGCGACAGCCCGCCGAAGCCGTAAGCGTCACCCTTGACTTCATCGACGTGCAGATAGCTCTCATTGTGCAGCGGCCCCAAGAGCTCGCCCATGCGCTTGAACATGGCGGCGAGATAGGCCGCCTTTTCGTCCTTGGTGTTGGTGCCCTCGCTGACATGGATATCGAGCCAGCAGCTGGCGAGCTTTTGCTCCGCGAGCGAATTGCCGCCGGCGAACCAGTCAGCCGCGTCAGTCGATTTCACGATGATGGCGGTGACCTTGGGATCCTTGTGCAGGATCTTTGCGGTGAGTTCGGAAACCGCGGCGGCAATGTCGGATTTCAGCGAGGGCGACTGGCGCGGGCTCGAATAGGTGACGGTGATGAGGGGCATGATCGTTCTCCTTGAGATGAGGCTTGCGCGCAAATCGTTTGGCGCTGACCTCTAGCTAGACCTGCTCTGTTCATTCTGGTATCTTATCTTTGGCGATAACAATAATAATACTACGTTATGACGACGACCCTCGACATATCAACGGTGCAGGCCTTCCTGCTGGTGGCCGAATTGCGCAGCTTTACCCGCGCCGCCGAAGCGCTCGGCACCACGCAGGCCGCGATCAGCATGAAGCTGCAACGCCTCGAGACGGTGCTTGGCAAGCGGCTGGTCGAGCGCTCGCCGCGCGCGGTCGGCTTGAC
>JBATYU010000770.1:0-10289 GCA_049674245.1 Bradyrhizobium sp.
GGCCGAGACCGCGATGGCGGAAACCGACCGCGCCGCGAAAGCCTCGCTCGAAGCGCTCTCCAGCGCGCGGGAGGCCTGCGCGCGGGCCGAAGAGCGGATGGACGGCGCCAAGCGACGGCTTGCCGATATCGAGCGGGAAATCCACGACATGCTCGAAGTCGCGCCGCAAGCCGTGGCCTCCCTCGCCGAGATCGAGCCGGGCAAAGAGCTGCCGCCGCTTGCCGAGATCGAGGAGAATCTTGAAAAGCTGCGCCGCGATCGCGAGCGGCTTGGCGCGGTCAACCTGCGCGCCGAGGAAGAGCTGCGCGAGGTCGAGGCCCAGCACACCACGCTCACCACCGAGCGCGACGATCTGGTGGAAGCCATCAAGCGGCTGCGTCAGGGCATCCAGAGCCTCAACCGCGAGGCGCGCGAGCGGCTATTGACCTCGTTCGAGATCGTCAACGGCCATTTCAAGCGGCTGTTCGTGGAATTGTTCGGCGGCGGCGAGGCAGCCCTTCATCTGATCGAAAGCGACGACCCGCTCGAGGCGGGGCTCGAGATCATCGCCAAACCCCCCGGCAAGAAGCCGCAGACCTTGTCGCTGCTCTCCGGCGGCGAACAGGCGCTGACCGCGCTGGCGCTGATCTTTGCGGTGTTCTTGACCAATCCGTCGCCGATCTGCGTGCTGGACGAGGTCGACGCCCCGCTCGACGATCACAATGTCGAGCGGTTCTGCACGCTATTGCACGAGATGACCGCCTCGACCGAGACGCGCTTCGTCATCATCACGCATAACCCGATCACGATGGCGCGGATGAACCGGCTGTTCGGCGTCACCATGGCCGAACGCGGCGTGTCGCAACTGGTCTCGGTCGACCTCGAAGACGCCGTCAAGATTCTCGACCAGAACGTGGCGTGAGCTTCTTCCCTTCTCCCCTTGCGGGAGAAGGTGATCCTCGCAAAGCGAGGATCGGATGAGGGTCTCTATCCGCAGAAACAGACCCCTCACCCGTCACGAACGCGCTTCGCGCCGTCGTGCCACCCTCTCCCACAAGGGGAGAGGGGGAGGAAAGAGATGACCCCGCCCTCGCTTCCCGCCGAACTCAAGACCGCGCTTGACGCGAAGCTCGAAGGCCTGTCGCGCAAGGAAGCCGCCGCCCGCGCCGCGCTGATCGCAAAAACCTATCGCAACAGTGGCGGTTCCGGCGCGATCAAGTCTGCGACCGACGCGCTGGCCTATGCGCTGGCGCGGATGCCGGCGACCTATGCCGCCATCACCGCCAGCGTAAACGCGCTTCGCGAAATCAGGCCGGGCTTTGCGCCCCAAAGCCTGCTCGACGTCGGCGCCGGGCCGGGAACGGCAAGCTGGGCGGCCGCAGAAGCCTTTCCATCGCTGAGGAGCCTGACGCTGATCGACGCCAACGAAGCGCTTCGCGCGCTGGCGCTGGAGCTGGCGCACGGCGCTGCCCGTCTTCGCGATTTGACCTACCAACAGGACGAGGCTCGCGCGGCGCTCGACGAGGCCGAGCCGGCCGATCTTGTGATGGCTAGCTACATGATTGGCGAACTCGCCGAGCGGGAACGCCGGCCGGTTACGGAAGCGATGTGGGCCAAGACCCGCGATACGCTCGTGATCGTCGAACCCGGCACGCCCGCGGGCTATGCGCGGATCATGACCGTGCGGGAGCAATTGATCGCGCAAGGCGCGCATGTCGCAGCGCCCTGCCCGCACGAGAAAAATTGTCCGCTTGCTGCGCCGGACTGGTGTCATTTCTCCCAGCGGCTGCCCCGCTCGCAGGCGCACAAGCAGATCAAGGGCGCCGAGCTTGCGTTCGAGGACGAGAAATTCAGCTATGTCGTGTTATCGCGTGCTCCGGTCGCACAGCGCCCCGCCCGCGTGCTGGCGCAGCCTGTGGTCGGCAAGGCCGACATATCGGCGAAACTCTGCACGCCGGATGGTCTCGCCACGACAAAAGTGCCCCGCCGCGACAAAAAAGCATACGCGCGCGCAAGGCGCTGGCGATGGGGCGACGCGGTGATGGAGGAGGGTCAATCTTAAGGAAGATTGCCGCCGCGCCGCTGATGTGGGGTCAGGCGGCGGGACGGAAATGTCCGGGCGAATGCTTTGTGTCACGCCGGATCAATCGGCGAAGGGTCGAGGGTTCCGCATACCCCACTTGTCGGGCGATTTCCTCCACAGACAGGCGTGTGGTCTCCAGCAGATATCGCGCGGTCTCAATCCTGATGCGCTGAACGAACCGAATGGGTGAGACGCCGCAGGTCCCTGCAACCCGCCGGGCAAACGTCCGCGGCGCCAAAGCGACGGCCTCGGCGAGCTCGTCCACTGTAAAATCACGCGCGATATTGTCCCGTACCCACTTTTCAGCCTTGGCGATCCTGGAGTCCTGGTTTGCCAGATGGGCGATCGCCATAAAGGGCGCCTGCGAATGTCGCTCATCCAGCAGAAGGTAGTTGGCGCAGGCCTTGGCGAGGCTCTGTCCGGTAAACCGGCTCACGATCGCAAGCATCAGATCCATTTGCGCCATCGCTGCGCCCGCGGTTGCGATCGGCCAATCGGCCACGACTATCTGGTCCGTCACCAATTCAACCTCGGGATAACGGCGTCGAAATAGCGGTGCGAGCCACCATGTCGTGGTTGCCCGCCTGCCGTTCAGCAATCCCGTGTCCGCCAGCAAAAACGTACTGGCGCACGGCGCGGCGAGCATGGCGCCGGCTTCGAACGCTTCGACAAGCATCTCGCCCAGACGTCGGCAGGCAGGGCTCTTCAGTTTCGCGTCCAGTTCGTCCGCTGACGCAGTCCCCAAGCCAGGCACGATGATGAGGTCAGCGCCCCGCAACTTGCCGCTGCTTCGCCTTGGCCCGGAGCGTACCGTCGTAACATTGAACGGCAGAGCGCGTTTCGCGGCGCCGCTGATCCGGTTGGCTGTCGCCATCACGTCGTGGGTGATGGCCGCGCTCGTAGCCATGCAGCCGTGGATCTCAACGACTGTGACCCTGATCATGTCAAAAAATCCTCGAATAATGTCATTTTTGACACTAGGCGGTTTCCGGGGGAATCGCAATGATGCCGATCTGCAAACACCAACGGATATCGATCGAATTGTCCGCCCCGACCGCAAGCCCCCCATCCATCGTCACCCTGCCGTCGAGCGCAACGATCGATCAGGTCGTTGAAGTGCTGCGCCGCGACGGTGGTGTCATCATTGCCGACATGCTGAACCAGGGAGTGCTGGATCGCTTCAACGCCGATCTCAAACCCTTCCTGGGCCGCGTGCCGTACGGTGAAGCGGGTTTCACCGGCGCCAGGACCCGGCGCTGCGCGGCGCTCTTTGCAAAATCGATGGCAACGGCCGATCTTCTGATGCAGCCGCAGTTCTTGGGAGCTTGCGGGCAGATCCTGGCGGACGACTTCAGCTATCCGCACACAACTGGGATAGCCACCGTTCGGACCACGCTACAGGTTTCGGTAACCCAGGCCATTCAGATTTGGCCCGGACAGGGTGCGCAGCCGCTCCACCGCGATGACTATCTCCATCACCGCCATCACCCGGGTCCTGACTCGCAGGTCCAGGTGCTCTATGCGGCGACGGATTTCACGGCGCAGAACGGCGCCACTCTGGTCGTCCCCGGAAGCCACCTTTGGGACGATGCGCGCGTACCGCGTCTCGACGAGGCGGTGCCGGCGGTCATGAGCCGCGGTTCGGGGCTGATTTATCTCGGCTCGACTTACCATGGCGGCGGTCAAAATTGCACCGAGAATGACCTACGCACCGCAGTGATCATCTGCCTGGCTCGAGGGTATCTGAGACAGGAAGAAAACCAGTACCTCGTGGTGCCTTTGGACACTGTTCGCCGCTATCCGCCGAGGATTCAACAGCTCCTCGGCTATGCGCTGAGCCCGCCCTTCTGTGGCTGGATCGAGATGTGTGACCCGTCGGTGGCTCTCACCGAGAGCGATATCTCCATCCTCGGCGCCCGCGATCTGCTGACGTAGCGCGAAAGTTATTTGATCAACATACGAGATTTCGGAACATGCCAAAACGGTCCATGAAGCAGGACGATCCGCTCGAGGATTTCAAACGCCGCGAAATTGAACTCGACGGCGTCACCAAGGCGGTGCATGTGGCAGGCGCGGGACCTGCGGTCATCGTGATGACGGAGATGCCGGGCATCAGCCCGCATGTCGCACGTTTCGCCCGCTGGGTCCGTGACGCCGGATTCACTGTCTACATGCCGTCGCTATTTGGCCGCGATGGCGCCGTGCCAGGCGCGGAGGAGGGCGCGGCCGTCCTTCAGCGTGCCTGTGTGAGCGCTGAGTTCCGTGCCCTGGCAGCAAATGAATCCAGCCCGGTGACGAAGTGGCTGCGATCGCTGGCGAGACTTGCGCGTGACGAGTGCGGCGGTCCCGGCGTCGGCGCCATCGGGATGTGCTTCACGGGAAATTTCGCGCTGACAATGATGCTGGAACCATCGATGTTGGCGCCGGTCCTCTCCCAGCCGGCACTGCCGCTGAACAATCCCGCCGGCATCGAAATCGCTCCCGACGAAGTCAAGGCCGTCCGCGAGCGGCTCGAACGGGAGGATTTGACGGTGTTGGCCTATCGCTTCGAGGGAGACAAGTTCTGCATGGCGCAACGCTTCGCGGCCTATAAGGAGGCG
The DNA here is from genome assembly GCA_049674245.1 of Bradyrhizobium sp. Lineage (GTDB taxonomy): Bacteria > Pseudomonadota > Alphaproteobacteria > Rhizobiales > Xanthobacteraceae > Bradyrhizobium. The sequence continues at coordinate 4,663 of JBATYU010000770.1, forward strand.
CTTGGCGATCGTTTCATTGGGCGGGTGCTTCCGGACAGCGCGGCGAATACCGATCTCGCGCCGTTTTTCGAACGCCATGTCACGACCCCGCATAGTGTCGTGACCGCTCACCTGATCGACGAAGTCGGCCAGCCGACGATTGCTGCGCGCGATGAGATCCTGGGATTTTTCAAGCACAGGCTGGCGTCCGGCCGCCCCCAAGCATGAGGGCTTCTCGATCGCCGCATCGCGGGCCGGTTTGGGGGCTTATTCCTCGATGGTGCCCCCGAGCTCCCTGAGATGCTGCCGAAAGAACCCCCGATCCGTATCAGATCAAAGCTCCTGATATTGTGCCTTAAGCAACCACCTGCAACAGCAATTTGAGATGGTTGCGTGTCCCCGATTTGAAGTGCGTCAGGAGAAGCTCATGATGTCTAGCGGATGAAAGTTCTGCCGGGGTAGGTCCTAGCCAGACGCCCCGCAGCGAGTCTTGGGTCCGAACCGGCAACGGGAGGACCAAGCGTAGACACGTCGCAAGATGCACCTTCCGGGTGCTCCACAAGGGCCTTGGGGCAATCCGGCCGGACCGTGGGGCCGCCACTGACGTTTCGCGAGTGGCCATGTTAAGGTAACCGACGCGAATAGTCCTGCTGGCGACTTAAGGATTTGAATTCTCCCTTGTTTCTGCCATGTTCGCATCCAAGCAGATATGGGAACTTGCCGGTCGCTGCCGCGATCGGGGGCGCGGGTAGCAAGGAAATTCCATGGCCAAACCGGTAGTGATTGTGGTGGGCGCTGATAAGGGCGGGGTCGGCAAGACCACGGTATCGCGGACCCTGCTGGATTATTTCAGCGCCAATAATGTGCCGACCCGCGCGTTCGACACCGAATCCCCGCGCGGGACCTTGAAGCGCTTCCACCCCGACGTCACCGAGATCGTCGATATGTCGGCGACCCCGGACCAGATGAAGATCTTCGATACCCTGAACGCGGTCAGCCCTTCCGTGACCGTGATCGACGTCCGCGCCGGGCTGATGTCGCCCACCCTGGCCGCGCTGCGCGACATCGGCTTTCTCGATGCGGCGAAGTCGGGGCAGATCACCTTTGCCGTGTTCCATATCCTGGGATCTTCGATCGCCTCGCTGGACGAAATCGCGGAAACCGCCAACTTCATGGGCGGCGCGAAGTATTTCCTGGTGAAGAACTTCATCAACAACACCAGCTTCTTCGAATGGGACCAGGCGACCTACAATTCCTATTTCCATCGCATCAAGGACGCCACCGAGCTCACCATCCCGAAGCTGAACGAAATGGCGTTCGAGCAGGTCGAGGTCGCGTCCGTGCCGTTCCTGAAATTCGTCGCCAACAAGGGCGTCCACGACGACCCCGCGAATTATTCATTCGTGCTGCGCGGCTATGTCCGGCATTGGCTGGCGAACGTCTGGAGCGAGTTCGACCGCATCAAGCTGACCGACCTTGTCGGCGCCAGCAAGCCGATGACGCGCGGCGGCGAAAAATAATTGCCACGGCCGCGGTGATTGGGCTGGATCGCGCCGATATTTCGCCCGATATAGCCTTTCGATGCCCGCGACACCCGTCTACATCATCTGCTCCCCCCGCCCGCAGGTCGGCAAGACGCTGATCGCGCGGCTGTTGTGCGAATTCCAGCTCTTGAAGAACGGCAACGTGGTGGCTTTCGACATCAACCTGAAGGAACCGTCGCTGCTCGAATATCTGCCTGATATCACCGAAATCGCCGATATCATGGACACCTCCGGCAAGATGCGGCTGATGGACCGCGTCATCGCCGATGACGCCATCGCCAAGGTGATCGATCTCGGCTTTCACGCCTTCGACGAGTTCTTCAAGATGTCGGAGGAGATCGGCTTCATGAAGGAGGCGGTGCGGCGCAACGTGGCGCCAATGGTCCTGTTCGTCGGCGACTCCGACCGCGTCTCGATGCACGGGCATGAGACGCTGCGGCACCAGGTTCCGCACGCCAATCTGATAACGATCGACAACGAATTTGTGGCGCGCGGTGAATTGCCGGAGGCCCTTTCCCGCGGCCACATGCTTCGCATCAGCGCACTGCCGCTGTTTCTGAAGACCTATATCGATCGGCTGTCGTTCTCCTTCACCGACTATCTGCGCCAGGAGAAGGATTCGTCGACCGAGCTGCATCAATGGATCCGCAGGAACTATCACAGTTTTCGCGAGATCGAGCTGAATTTGATCTTGCTGCGGTCGTGAGCCTTCTCCCTCGCCCCGCTCTAATTTCAAACAGCCAATTCACCAAAATCGCCAGCGGCGCCGCACTGGCGTTCTTGATATCCAGACCGTATAATTTCAGGACACTTGACAGTTTCAGGACACTTGGCGGTAGCGGCGGATGTCTAGTCTCTCACGCGGATCAGCTCTCGCATTGGTATTGGCGGCGCTCTGTCTGGGCGGGCGAACGGCCCATGGCCAAGCCGCCCCTGTGACCTATTTGATCCCAGGCTGGCCCGTCGGCTTCGGGGGCAATCCAACCGTCGGCCAGAGCGCGAACACTTACGGCAACTTTCCGGGCTTTGACGGCAGTGACGCCCGAGGCGGCGGCTTTTCCTATATGCGCACCAATTTTCCGAACGGCTGGTTTGTCGGCAGCGAAGGCGGCGGCGTGGGTTTGAGCATGAACGGCATCAACCAGGATGGAGCGTTCGGCAATATCGGCTCGCTTTATTACCAAGGCGTGCAGTTCGGCTACAACTTCAAAGACGCGGGCGGGTTACCCCTCACGGTCTATGCCGGCTTCGACACCTTGAAATATAATACCGGCCTCGGTAACCCCTTTGCCCCCTTCGATACCAATTCCGGCACACTGCCAGGATATAGCGCGCATGCCGGCGTCGAATTCCAGGCGACACCGAATGTCAGCCTGTCGCTCGGGTTCGGCTACACCCAACAGCCGGGACGCATCGACAGCGACATGCTCGCGCTGCCCGGCGCCTCTCCGCTTGCCGTCACCGGCCGCCGCTAAACTCAATGCCCCTCGATTAGGGGAAGCACATGACAACGAGACAAGAATTTCTAGAGCATCTCTGGAAAGAAGAGATCAATCTGTATCTGCGTGATGCGGAATTGGACGCCATAGTCAGCAATGACAAGCGCTATCCGGATCAGCCGTTCGGCGATACAGGCGCCGCGATTGAGCGGATGTTGGCCGGGGGTGTTTCTAAGCGCGACCTATCTCTCGTCCTTCGCTATGCTGCCTACAATGCGGTTTTCGGCACGCTCTACTCACTCAGCGATCCAGGCGTAGATGACGACACCGATATTGGTTGTCTCTACGAGGAACTTCTGATGGCCGACCCGAGCGGGATGGAAGGCAGGCCGGGTTCTGCGGATGCCGTCCGACGTTAGCGAGATGCCGCGTGCCCGACATAGTGCTCCACGACACATATATTGTTTGGAATTGGGCGCTGGGCCTAATTCTTCCGCTTGCTCTGATCGTGCTCATCCTGGGCGCTGCCGCGTTGGTCAAGTATTTGTTCTTCCGGTAGGGGAGCGTTCGGCAATATCCGCTCGCTTTATTACCAGGGCGTGCAGTTCGGCTACAACTTCAAAGACGCGGGCGGATTACCCCTCACGGTCTATGCCGGCTTCGACACCTTGAATTATAAGTCCGGCATCGGTGGCCCTTTTGCCCCCTTCGACACCAATTCCGGCACACTGCCAGGCTATAGCGCGCATGCGGGCGTCGAATTCCAGGCGACGCCGAATGTCAGCCTGTCACTCGGGTTCGGCTACACCCAACAGCCGGGATGCATCGACAGCGACATGCGCGCGCTGCCCGGCGCCTCTCCGCTTGCCGTCACTGGTCGCCGCTAACTCAATGCCCCTCGAACGACATCAGCGTGCGCACCGGCACGTCCATCGCCCGCAGCTTCGCGGCACCCCCGAGATCCGGCAGATCGATGATGAAGCAGGCGGCGACCACATTGGCGCCGATCTGGCGCAGCAATTTCACCGCGCCTTCCGCGGTGCCGCCGGTCGCGATCAGATCGTCAACCAGGATCACGCGCTCGCCGGGATGAACCGCGTCGGCATGCATCTCCATCTCGTCGATGCCGTATTCCAGCGAGTAGGCGATGCGCACGGTGGTGTGCGGCAGCTTGCCTTTTTTACGGATCGGCACGAAGCCGGCGGAGACCTGGTGCGCGACCGCGCCGCCGAGGATGAAGCCGCGCGCCTCGACGCCGGCGACCTTGTCGATCTTGTTGCCGGCCCAGGGATGCACCAGTTCGTCGACCGCGCGGCGGAAGGCGCGGGCGTCCGCGAGCAAAGTCGTGATATCGCGGAACAGAATCCCCGGCTTCGGATAATCCGGAATGGTGCGGATGCTGGCCTTCAGGTCGATGTCGAACGTCATTGCCGTTTTCTCGCCTCTACCCGTATTGTCATTGCGAGCGAAGCGAAGCAATCCAGAAATGCGTCAAAGGCCCGGATTGCTTCGTCGCTAACGCTCCTCGCAATGACGATTTCCTCAATTGATCCCTTCCCCGAGCCGGAACGCGTTCTCGACGATGCGCAGGCCCACCTCGCCGCCGAGCGACATCAAGGACTCCGGGTGAAACTGCACGCCGCCGACCGGCAGCGTCTTGTGCTCGATCGCCATGGCGACGCCGTCCTCGGTGCTCGCGGTCACGTTTAGCACGTCCGGCATGCTGTCGCGCTCGACATAGAGCGAATGATAGCGCCCGATCACGATTTCATTGGGCAGGTTCTGCATCAGCCGCCCGCCCCGCACCTTCACCTGTGAGGGCCGTCCATGCGCCGGCTGGCTGAGCTGTCCGAGGCTACCGCCAAAATATTCGCCGATCGCCTGCACGCCGAGGCAGACGCCGAAGATCGGCAGTTTCTTGTCGAGTGCCGCGCCGATCGTCTTGGCGATCGCGAAATCCTCTGGCCGCCCCGGACCCGGCGACAACACCAAAAGATCCCACTTTCTTTGCTTCAGCATGTCCAACGCATGGACATAGCGGACCACGGTGACACCGGCGCCGACCTGGCGGAAATAATCCGCCAGCATGTGCACAAAACTGTCGTCATGGTCGATCAGCAGCACCTCTTTGCCGCTTCCGGTGGCATCGGGCGCAAAGGTCGACAGCGGCTTTGGCGGATCGCCGCGCAGCGCCTGGAATAGTGCTGCTGCCTTGACCTGGCATTCGCGGTCCTCGGCCGCCGGATCGGAGTCGAACAGGCAGGTCGCGCCGACCCGCACCTCGGCAAGGCCATCCTTCATCCGGATGGTGCGGATGGTGAGCCCGGTATTGATGCTGCCGTCGAAATTCACGGCACCGATCGCGCCGGCATACCAGCGCCGCGACGAGCGCTCATGGTCCTCGACAAACTGCATCGCCCATAATTTCGGCGCGCCGGTCACGGTCACCGCCCAGGCGTGGGTGAGGAAAGCATCGAGCGAGTCGAAACCCGGCCGCAGCATGCCTTCGACATGGTCAACGGTGTGGAACAGTTTCGAATAAGTCTCGATCTGGCGCCGCGCCAGCACCTTGATGGTGCCGGGCACGCAGACCCGCGCCTTGTCGTTGCGGTCGACATCGGTGCACATGTTGAGCTCGAACTCGTCCTTTTGCGAGTTCAGGAGT
>JBATYU010000771.1:0-4037 GCA_049674245.1 Bradyrhizobium sp.
GCCGGAAGGCAGCGCACCGTGAATTTAATCTGACCGTCGGGAAGCTGCCGCCAGTTCTCGACTATGGGAATAAGTCTGCTTGGTGCGGATTGATTGATGTTCTCGCGAGCCTTGTTGCGGGCCGCATCGACCGGCAGCGTAAATTCTTCTGGTGATTGTCTGCGTGTGGCAGACATGCGGTCTGCTAACGCGCTTGGGCGAACGACCATGCCCAGCCTCCAAAATGGTTCAATCCATGACGTGCAATATGAGAGACCCTCCCGCGATCTAAAACGTCGATAACGGCGAAGCTGCGATTGTCCCCACTAATCACCGAGGTGCTGCGGTGCAAAATCGGGCCCGCAACCAACTCGATCCTTGCGTGTACCCCGGAAGCCGGGTGACTGTTTTGGAACGAGCTGTCCAGTGCTGAGCAGAGTCTTGGCTTCCAGCAATACGCCGACTGGAAGTAAACCTCCCCTACAGGTTGGCGGCCCACACCGGGGCCGTTTACTTTCGTGAATTTGGAACGTTTGCAGGTGATCGGCGTCGAGTCTACGCGACCTTGAGTGGCCCAGTGCTGGATGTCGGCTCAACGATGGCAACCTTGACTACGATTATGCGCTGTCCTCGCTGTCGATCGCGACCGACGGTACAGAACGGCATCGAACTTCGGCCCGGCGTCGAATATCTCACCCTGCGATGCCCGTCTTGCGGCCTTCTCTACGACGCGCAGGTGGCGTCGAAGGTACCGACATGTCGAGAAGCAAAGCCCTCGCTGGGTTGAGATCAGCGATGCTTCTTACTAAGACGACCAGGAGAAGGTCGCGGTGACGACGCGCTCTTGGCTGGCTACGATGATGTTACACCCGCTTTCGTTTCTCGCAGGGCATCGTAAAGGCTGATCAGTCCCACGATAACGGGAAGAAAAGCGAGGATCATCCAAAGCAGAGAGCCAGCCGTGACTACGACCCAAAGGCCGAACGCGGCAATTCCCAATGAGATCAACACCGATAGGACTGTATCCGTCGTTAGGTCGCCGTGCGCGCTTTGGTTTTCCATTGTAGCCATCGACGTTCGCAACTACCGGATATCGAAATCGTTCCTACGCGGGCCCGCTCAGTGGATCGACCTCGGCCGGCTACTTTCCGGCTCTCCAACGCCCTCTGAGCTGACCGATAGGCTCCCGACCGCAATAGGGCCCTCTGCCAGGGCGGTCAACCGTCAGCTGCCGGTCTCCTCAATTGGTATTCTCGCTCATTGACCGGAAATAATGTCGGCGTGCTGGAAGTAATTCTCCGCCACGATCCGGTCCCCGGCCAGAGCTTCGGCACGGGCCAAGGCCAGATGCCTCGTCAAGCGTGATGCGCCATACCTCGCACGGGAAGAGCGACGCGCGCAGAGCCCGCCATGATGCCGAAATTCGGCGAAGTCACTGTCGGCGCGACTTCTGCGACGGCATCACCAGTGGCGTTCCTGACACACGTCAATCGTCTTGCGGAACATTCGTTCCGTCCTCGCATTATAGGACTGCATTCTGCACTGGAGGAGAAGATGAAGAAAATTGCACTGATCGCCGCGTCGCTTGCGGTTCTCGCAAGCCCCGTCTTGGCGGAGGAGACCAGGACCACCGGCACCGCGCCGGCCGAGGCCAAATTCTCGACGGTATCGAAGGACGAGATGTTCTCTTCGAAGCTGAAGGGTTTGAACGTCACCAATCAGAAAGATGAATCGGTCGGCGAGATCACCGACCTGGCGATCAAGAATCACCAGGTGGATGCGCTGATATTGTCGGTCGGTGGCTTCCTCGGCATGGGCGAGCGCTATGTCGCGGTCTCGCCGTCGTCGGTCAACGTCCGCTACGACGAAAAGAACAACAAGTGGCTGGCGTCGATGAACACCACCAAGGAAGCGCTGAAGACCGCGCCGGAGTTCAAATATCCGAAGTAAGCGTTGCGGATGAGAACGGCCGCCGGCAAGATGCCAGCGGCCGCCTTCTTTTCTGACGTGGCGAGTCGATCTGAAGATGCCGCTCAGTGGGGCGAAGTAGGCCTCGGATTACGCGCAAGTCGGAATCTGCCGCGATTCGATTTTTCATCAGCGCGCGAACGGATTGTTGGCACAGGACCTGCGAGGTCTTCTATTCGATAGCACAGATGCCGCATGTGCCTAGCTGTTCAGGGCACGCCCCAACTCCCAAACAATCGGTCCACGGCCCACACCCACACCTGTCTCAGCCCTGAGGTAACTGACGGCCAGACGCACCGGGGATCTGGCTCCCAGGCCGACGCCCCTCTGAAGACCGTTTTTACACAGCCAAGAACCCTAGCGGACAGTGGCTTAAGACGTCGTTGGTTCGCGATCAACGATGACAGACCGCTGACCGCCTCCGCTGGCATCTGGACCGAATTCAAGGGCGACCGCGGTACCAAGTCGAAGCCGATCCCGGGGCCGCATCTCGTGTACGGTTTCCTGACGACCGCGCCGAACGCGGTCGTTGAGCCGATTCATGACAAGGCGATGCCGGCGATCCTGACGACGGACGAAGAACGCGATGTCTGGATGCGCGCGCCGTGGGACGAGGCGAAAGCGCTGCAGCGGCCATTGCCGGATGATGCGTTGAAGATAGTCGCACGCGGGGAAGATAAGGAAGATCGGGTGGCGGCCTAAGGGTATTGTTTTTAATTTAAGGCCCCTGCACGACTCCAGGAAGGTCGCTAGTGAGTCCTGCTTTCCCGCGCTGCTTGGGGCCGTCGACGGCGCCAGTTGAAGTCGCGCACTCGCCTAGAGAGCCCCGACAGCGACAGCGCTGCCGTAGCCAACGACGTGGTTCTTCCATCCTTCGACATCAACGCTCAACATGCACTCAGGGACAGACATTCTGCCCCGCCCATCAGCCATCGAAAACCTATCCTGGTGCCGGCGCTGGACTGAGCGGCGCGCCACCAACTGAGACAGGACCCATAGGCTTGGGCAGTCGAGAGACGTTTTTGGTCGACGTCCTGACAATCCGGGCCCGAGCCTTTGACCGTGGAATGGAGGAGGTCGTCAGCGGCGTCACCGCATTTTGTAGATAGTCTACTCGCGCCATTAGCGAGGAGAGTTGATTGGATATTCTTTTCAGATCCGTCTGCTGAGCGGTGAAATTCTGTCTCAGGGATTCCAGAGTAGCGGCACCTTGCTGCAACATAGCTGCGTTTTGCTGCAGAACGGCTCCATTCTGCTGAAGCGTAGCTGAATTTTGTTGTTGGGACGACTGAATATCCTTTAGCGCGGCGGTGACGGCGGGATCTGGTATCGGCGCTGAAGCCGCCGCGCGTGGAAACAGTTCAGCGAGGCTACTGAAACTCGGCAGAGCAATATTGAAGTTCGACAAGGCATATATGGCCGCCGCACCAATGACGACCAAGGCCGATACGGACACAACTATCGCCGGCATTCGGGTGGACCGCCTGTTTAGTGCTGCAGGCTGTTTGTCGAGTTGCGTCTCTTTATTCGGTGTCTCAGCTTGTGGTTCTTTTTCCGGTGTCTCATCCACCTGCGTTCGCCTCGGATCAATGAAACAAGGACAGAAACGTCGCCGGATCGTCCACGCGACGGCTCCTTTGTGCGATTGCCAACCTAAAATCGGCCTAGATCATGGGCTTATAGAGTTAATGCCTGGTTATCACCTCAGCCTCCTGGCGTGTGCGCCAGCCTCTGAAAACGAATCGAGCCGCCCATCCGTGCGGGGAGACACGGACGGGTCGAGACGTTCTCGATGAGAGTCCTGGCGGTATCCCTTCGCCAGCAAGCCGGTATTACCGGGGAGCCGCGACGGGGTCTGTTCACAACTGGACAGTGTTCGGCCCGGCGGCTAATCAAGCGGGCGTCGAAACTCCTGGCTAGTCGGCGGCGTCATCCTCACACACGAACTTTTCCGAGCTGCCGCAGCGCTCGCACCTAAAAGTAAGGAAGTCGGGCTTGCCGTCTCGCACCTCGTGGACGGCGATCAGCATGGGAAGGCGGCAGCGGTCGCAAAGCGGGTCCTCGCCAGTGTCCAGCGGGTACAGTAAAAA
>JBATYU010000772.1:0-13638 GCA_049674245.1 Bradyrhizobium sp.
GCCCATACCGGGGACATTTCCGCGGAGATGCTGGCAGACGCCGGCGCCACGGCCGTCATCGTCGGCCACTCCGAGCGGCGGGCCGATCACGGCGAGAATGACGCCCTGGTGCGGCGGAAAGCGGAGGCCGCCTGGCGCGCCGGCCTCGTTGCCATCGTCTGCGTCGGCGAGACGCGTGCAGAGCGAGATGCCGGGAAGACGCTCGATATCTGCGGGGGTCAGCTTGCGGGGTCGCTGCCGGACGGATCGACGGCCGGTGATCTGGTGGTGGCCTATGAGCCGGTCTGGGCGATCGGCACGGGTCTCACCCCAACGTCAGGAGATGTCGAGCAAGTTCATCGGTTCATCCGCAATTCCCTGGTTAGTCGATTTGCGGACGAGGGGGCCAAGATCCGCATTCTCTACGGCGGCTCGGTAAAACCCTCGAACGCGGCAGAATTGATGGCAGTCGCCAACGTCAACGGCGCGCTCGTCGGCGGTGCAAGCCTGAAAGCGGCGGATTTCCTTGCGATCGCGGCCGCCTGCCCCTAATCGTCGGCGCGTTCCTGAATGCGCTTCCAGTAGATCATGGTGCCCGTAAGTCCGCCGTGCGGCTTCAGGGCGTAGTCCGGAATGATGCCGGTCAACTGGAACCCGAACCGTTCGTAAAGCCCGGAGGCGCCGCCATCGACGGCGGTGTCGAGCACCAGCAATGTGCGCCCGCGCTCCACGGCCATGCGCTCGGCCTCGCGCATCAGCGCCGTCGCGACGCCGCGGCCACGATGACTGATACGGGTCATCATTTTTGCGATTTCGGCGCGGTGCGGCTGGTTTGGCGGCAAGTGCAGCAGCAGCGTGACGGTGCCGACCAGCCTCTCGCCGTCGAAGGCGCCGAGAACGATACGCTCGTTTCGATCGGCTGATGCGAGCGATTCCCGCCAGAAACCTTCCGCCGTCTCCAGCGCCAGCGGGTGCATGAAGCTGACCGAGCCGCCGCTCGCCACCGTTTCGATCAGAATCTCGCTCAATGCGGTGCAGAGCCGTGGGGAGGCATTCAGTGGCGCGATTTGGAATTCCTGCATCGCGTCAGCTCCGTGCGAGGGCGACGACATATACGCAGGGCGCGCCGGTTTCGTTGCTGAAGGTCACCTCGGATGGCGACCCAAATCCCAGGCAATCGCCCGCTCCAAGCACGTGCCGTTCGCCGGCTTCAATGATGACGAGGCTGCCCGTGCGCACCCAAACGGTCTGACGGATATGGGCGTAAGACGAAGCAGGGAGCACGACCCGCTGTCGGGCCGGTAGTTCGACTTCGACGATCTCCAGGGGATGATCGGGCCGGCTGAACACCTGCTTGCGCAGATAGCCGGTTTTAGGGTCGCGCCAGACGGGCTGTTCACCCGCCCGGATTAGCCGTCCCTGGCTTTCCGCCCTTAACAGCAGGCCGGCGAGCGTGAGATCGAACGCGCCGGCCAATCGAACGAGGATCACCGCGGTCGGACTGACCTCTTCGCGTTCGATCTTGCTGATCATCGCTTTGGAAACGCCCGAGCGCTCCGCGAGATCGGCAAGCGACCAGCCGCGGCTGTCACGCTCGAGGCGCAAACGGGCTGCAATCCGGGGAGCGGGATTGTCTAATAAAACAGACATATGTCTATGATATTAGAATTTCCGGGATGAGACAAGATACGAGCTGAATCGAAGTCGCCGCAAACCGCACTCCAAATTTGCGCTGAAGGGATTATGTGACAGGTGCCGTGCCAGGGGTGACAATGCCCCGTCCGATCGTGTAACACCCGCGCAATCCCGCAAGCCCAACGCCTGCAGCCGGTACTCGGCGGCCATAGCTTTGCGACGGAAGGTAGAGATGCAGACTGTCATTATCGTCATTCACCTCATGATTGTCGCGGTGCTGATCGCCACCGTGCTGCTGCAGAAATCCGAAGGCGGCGGCCTTGGCATGGGTGGCGGCGCGGGCTTCATGTCGAGCCGCGGCACCGCCAATCTCTTGACACGAACGACGGCGGTTCTGGCGGTGGGGTTTTTCGTCACCAGCCTGTTTTTGTCCTGGCTCGCGAGCTATGACCGCAAGCCGGCTTCCATCATCGGCGGGCAACCGGCCTCGCAGTCCCAGCCCGCCGGAGGCGCAACCCCGGTCGCTCCGCCGACCTCGGGTGGCGTCCTGGACACGCTGAAAAAGGTCGACGAGCAGCAGAATCAGCAGGCCCCGTCGGGCCCCCAGGCGCCGCGTTCGCAATAAAGCAGGGTGGCTATGCAGGCCGGCGGCTGCCGTCCTGCATCAAGAATCCCCTTCAAGGGGCTGATAAGGCTTCCAATTTCGGCTCACCCACAGCCCGGCAATATGTTCGCTGCGGCATGCGATTGGCTTTGGCGAATCGCTTTGGGGGCCTTAAAGGTTAAGTCCCATGGCGCGGTACATCTTCATCACCGGCGGCGTGGTTTCCTCGCTCGGAAAGGGTCTGGCTTCAGCGGCACTCGGTGCGCTGTTGCAGGCGCGCGGCTACAGGGTCCGGCTGCGCAAGCTCGATCCCTATCTCAATCTCGATCCCGGAACGATGTCGCCGTACCAGCACGGCGAAGTGTTCGTGACCGACGACGGCGCCGAGACCGATCTCGATCTCGGCCATTACGAGCGTTTTACCGGGCGGCCCGCGACCAAGGCCGACAACATCACCACGGGGCGCATCTATCAGGACATCCTGACCAAGGAACGGCGCGGCGACTATCTCGGCGCCACCATCCAGGTGATCCCGCACGTCACCAACGCGATCAAGGAATTCATCCTTTCCGGCAACGACGACTACGATTTCGTGCTGTGCGAGATCGGCGGCACGGTGGGCGATATCGAGGGCTTGCCATTCTTCGAGGCGATCCGCCAGCTCAAGAACGAACTGCCGCGTGACCATGCCGTCTACATTCACCTGACGCTGTTGCCTTTCATCCCGAGCGCCGGCGAGCTCAAGACAAAACCGACCCAGCATTCAGTCAAGGAATTGCGCTCGATCGGCATCCAGCCCGATATCCTGTTGTGCCGCACCGACCGTGAGATTCCGAAAGAAGAGCGGCGCAAGCTCGGCCTGTTCTGCAACGTGCGCGAAAGTGCCGTCATCGAGGCGCGCGACGTCGACAACATCTACGCGGTACCCGAAGCCTATCACGTGGCGGGGCTCGACGACGAAGTGCTGGCGGCATTCGGGATTGTGCCCAAAATTCCGCCGGCGCTGCAAAGCTGGCATCTGATCAACGAGCGGGTGCGCAATCCCGAAGGCGACGTCACCATCGCTATCGTCGGCAAATATACCGGCATGAAGGACGCGTATAAGTCGCTGATCGAGGCGCTGTCGCATGGCGGCATCGCCAACAAGGTGAAAGTCAATCTCGACTGGATCGAGAGCGAGGTGTTCGAGAACGAGGACCCCGCGCCGTTTCTCGAGCACGTCAACGGCATTTTGGTGCCCGGCGGCTTCGGCCAGCGCGGCGCGGAAGGAAAAATCCGCGCGGCACAGTTCGCACGCGAGCGCGACGTGCCGTATTTCGGCATCTGCTTCGGCATGCAGATGGCCGTCATCGAAGCTGCGCGAAATCTCGTCGGCATCGAGGAGGCGAATTCCACCGAGTTCGGCCCGACGAGTGAACCGGTGGTCGGGCTGATGACGGAGTGGCTGCGCGGCAACGAGCTCGAGAAACGCTCAAAGGCCGGCGATCTTGGCGGCACCATGCGGCTCGGGGCGTATCCGGCGATGCTCAAGCGCGGCAGCCGAGTATCGAAGGTTTATGGCGGCGCCACCGAGATTTCCGAGCGCCACCGCCACCGCTACGAGGTCAACACCGCCTATAAGGACCGGCTGGAACAGCACGGCCTGAAGTTTTCGGGCCTGTCGCCCGACGGCGTGCTGCCGGAAATCGTCGAATATGAAGGTCATCCCTGGTTCATCGGGGTGCAATTCCACCCCGAACTGAAATCGCGTCCCTTCGATCCTCATCCGTTGTTTGCATCCTTCATCCAGGCCGCGATGGTGCAGAGCCGACTGGTTTGAGGGCCGGCCATCAGCGCCTTTGACGAACAAGCAAATAGTTGCGACAAAACGCTCCCGTTGTCGCAAGAACAAAAAGCCAAGGGAGTGAAGATCGATGATCTACGAAATGCGCGTCTATCGTTGCCTGCCGGGCCGGCTGCCGGCGCTGCTGAAGCGCTTCGATACCATCACGCTGAAATTGTGGGAAAAGCACGGCATCAGGCAGGCCGGCTTCTTCACCACGCTGGTTGGCGAATCCAATCAGGAACTCACCTATTTCCTGGCCTGGGAGTCGCTTGCGGAGCGCGAGAAGAAGTGGGGGGCGTTCATGATCGATCCGGAATGGATCGCGGCACGCGCCAAGACCGAGGAAGACGGCCAGATCGTCAGCAACATCATCAACCAGTTGCTGGCGCCGACCGCGTTCTCCGCAGTGAAGTGAGGGGCCGCTTGCGCCGCGGTCTCGATCACATCGTGCATGCCGTCCGCGATCTCGACGCGGCCGGCGAATTCTACCGCCGTGCCGGCTTCACCGTCGGCGCGCGCAACCGTCATCCCTGGGGCACCCACAACCGCATTGTCCAGTTCCCTGGGTTTTTCATCGAATTGATCACTGTCGGCGAGCCGGATCTCATTGCGCCGCCGACAGCGCGTTCGTTTTCATTCGGCGATTTCACGCGCTCGTTCCTCGGCCGCGAACAGGGACTGTCGATGCTGGTGCTCGAGGGCGGGGATGCGGCGGCCGACGTCGCGGATTTTCACAAGGCTGGCATCGGTCATTTCGAGCAATTTGATTTCGAGCGCGAGGCAAAGCGCCCGGACGGTGCAACGGTGAAGGTCGCATTCTCGCTGGCGTTTGCGAGCGATGCGCTGGCGCCGGACACCGGGTTTTTCACCTGTCAGCAGCACTATCCGGAGAACTTCTGGAATCCGGCGTTCCAGACCCATCCAAATGACGTGGCAGGCATCGCCGGTGTGACGATGGTCGCCGAAAATCCCGCCGATCACGCCGCCTTCCTGCGCGCGTTTTGTGGCGTGAGTGACATGAAGTCGAATTCGAACGGTATCGCAATCAAGACCGCACGCGGAGAGATTCAGGTGATGGACTTGACCGCCTACCGCCAGCATTTCGCAGTGGAGCCGCCGGATCTGACGCGCGGGGCACGGCTTGCGGCAATACGCCTGTGCGCGCGCGATCAGGCTGCCGTGACGTCAGCGCTCGGGAAGGGCGGCATTGTTTCCGCTAAACACATGGGCAACACCATCGTTCCACCCAATATCGCCTATGGCGCAACCCTGATATTCGAGGCACCCAAAAGAGGTTGATCCATCCGGCTGCGCCCGGCATGGTCCCCGCGAACGAAGGGAACGACTTTGAACGCCAATATCTCCGCTGCGCCAGTAGTCGCCGCAGGACCAGTCAAATTCGGCAATGATTTGCCGATTTCGATCATCGCCGGTCCCTGCCAGCTCGAGAGCCGGGCCCATGCGCTCGAGGTGGCGTCGGCGCTGAAGGAGATTGCGGCGCGCCTCGGAATAGGGCTCGTCTACAAGACCTCGTTCGACAAGGCGAACCGCACCAGCGCTTCGGCCGCGCGCGGCATCGGACTAAAGCAGTCGCTGCCGATCTTTGCCGAGATCCGTTCATCGCTCGGCCTGCCTGTACTGACTGACGTCCACGAGCCCGCGCAATGCGCCGAGGTCGCCCAAGCCGTCGACGTGTTGCAGATTCCCGCCTACCTGTGCCGGCAGACCGATTTGCTGTTGGCCGCGGCGGCCACCGGCAAGGTGGTCAACGTCAAGAAGGGACAGTTTTTGGCGCCGTGGGACATGGCGAACGTGGTCGCCAAGATCACAGGAAGCGGCAACCCACAAGTGCTCGTAACCGAGCGCGGCGCGTCCTTTGGCTACAACACGCTGGTCTCGGACATGCGCGCGCTGCCTATACTCGCGCGCACCACGGGCGCGCCCGTGATCTTCGATGCCACGCATTCGGTGCAGCAGCCCGGCGGCAAGGGTACCTCGTCCGGTGGCGAGCGCGAATTCGTAGCCGTGCTGGCGCGCGCGGCGGTCGCGGTCGGCGTTGCCGGCGTGTTCATCGAGACCCATCCGGATCCCGATTCCGCGCCGTCCGACGGCCCCAATATGGTGCCGCTGCGCGAATTCGAGGGATTATTAAGGAAGCTGATGGCATTCGACGCGCTCGCCAAAACCCTGAAGAACAAGTAGCGGGTTGACGCCGCAAACAGGTGTTCACTTGATTTTCGTTCGCCTCTTGGTTGCCGGCAGCATCACCCCCGCCCGCGATAGGGCGCGACGCCCTGGTCGGGAACCCATAGGCCCTTTGGCAGCTTGCCGGTCTGCCAGAATACGTCGATCGGGATGCCGCCGCGCGGATACCAGTAGCCGCCGATGCGTAAGAATTTCGGCTTGATCTCGTCCGCGATCCGCTTGCCGATCATCACCGTGCAGTCCTCATGGAAAGCGCCGTGATTGCGGAAGCTCGCGACATAGAGCTTTAGGGATTTCGACTCCAGGAGCCACTGGCCGGGCGCATAGTCGATCACGAGATGGGCGAAATCCGGCTGTCCGGTGACCGGGCAGATCGAGGTGAATTCCGGCACAGTGAAGCGCACCAGATAGTTCGTGTCCGTTTGCGGATTGGGCACACGGTCGATCTGGGCCTTCTCAGGTCGATCGGGCCATTCGACCGCGCGGCCAAGCTGAAGGCCGGACGATTTTGCCACTTTGCCGGGCTTCTTCGACATAGCGTCCTCTTAGCCAATCATGATGGCCGCGTCACCCGGCCTTTTCCGCCCCCAAGCCTTGCTGTAGAAGCAGCGCCAACCATCATCGCACTTTCTTGAAGAGGCCCCCATGACCGCCATCGTCGACATCATTGGCCGCGAAATTCTCGATAGCCGCGGCAATCCCACGGTTGAGGTCGATGTGGTGCTGGAAGACGGCTCGCTGGGCCGCGCGGCGGTGCCGTCGGGTGCTTCAACCGGCGCCCATGAGGCGGTGGAATTGCGCGACGGCGACAAGGCGCGCTATCTCGGCAAGGGTGTGCAAAAAGCGGTCGCCGCCGTCAACGGCGAGATCATGGATGCGATCGGCGGCATGGAAGCCGAGCAGCAGGTCCAGATCGACGAGACCATGATCTCCCTCGACGGCACGCCGAACAAAAGCCGGCTAGGGGCCAACGCCATCCTCGGCGTGTCGCTTGCGGTCGCCAAGGCCGCCGCGCAATCGCGCGACATGCCGCTCTACCGTTATGTCGGCGGCACTTCGGCGCGGACCCTGCCGGTGCCGATGATGAACATCATCAATGGCGGCGTGCATGCCGACAACCCGATCGACTTTCAGGAATTCATGATCATGCCGGTCGGCGCGCCGACCTTTTCGGAGGGCTTGCGCATGGGTGTCGAGGTGTTCCAGACGCTGAAGAAGGCGCTGCATGATGCCGGCCACAACACCAATGTTGGCGACGAAGGCGGGTTCGCCCCCAATCTTAAATCGGCCGACGAAGCGCTCAGCTTTGTGATGAAATCGATCGAGGCGGCTGGCTACAGACCGGGCCAGGACGTGGCGCTGGCGCTCGATCCCGCCTCCACTGAATTCTTCAAGAACGGCGCTTACGTCTATGAAGGCGAAGGAAAAACCCGCTCCATCGAAGAGCAGGCAAAATACCTTGCCGAGCTCGTTTCCCGCTATCCCATTGTATCGATCGAAGATGGTATGGCGGAAGACGACTTCGAAGGCTGGAAACGGGTCACCGATCTGATCGGCAAGAAGTGCCAGCTCGTCGGCGACGATCTCTTTGTCACCAATGTCAAGCGGCTCGCCGACGGCATCAGACATGGCCGGGCCAACTCCATCCTGATCAAGGTCAACCAGATCGGCACGTTGACGGAGACGCTGGCCGCGGTCGAGATGGCGTACAAGGCCGGCTACACCGCCGTGATGTCGCATCGCTCCGGCGAGACCGAAGATTCCACCATCGCCGATCTTGCGGTCGCGACCAACTGCGGCCAGATCAAGACCGGTTCGCTGGCGCGCTCCGACCGCACCGCGAAGTACAATCAATTGCTGCGGATCGAGCAGGAGCTCGGCTCGCAGGCGAAATACGCAGGCAAGGCCGCGCTGAGGGCGCTGGCCTGAGTTCACGTTACGAAAAACACCAAGCAGTGAAACGGGAGGATTTTCATGGGTGACGGCAAGACCGGGCTGCAACTGCGTTCGCTGATCAAGAAAAGCGGCGAGCTCGAGATATCGCTGGTGAACGTTCCGACCCCCGAGCCGGCAGAGGATGAGATTGTCGTGCGCATCGAGGGCTCGCCGATCAATCCGTCGGACCTCGGACTTTTGACCGGCGCCGCCGACATGACGACTGCAAAAGCATCCGGTACCAAGGAATCTCCTGTCGTCACCGCAAATGTCCCGGACGCCGGAATGCGGGCGATGGCGGGAAGGCTCGATGAGTCCATGCCGGTCGGCAATGAAGGCGCCGGCGTCGTCATCAAGACCGGGTCATCGGACGCCGCCAAGGCGCTGATGGGCAAGATGGTCGCCATGATCGGTGGCGCAATGTACGGACAATATCGCTGCATCAAGGCGAGGGACGTCCTGGAGCTGCCCGCCGGCACCACCGCCGCCGAAGGCGCGTCGTGCTTCGTCAATCCGCTGACGTCGCTCGGCATGACCGAGACCATGCGGCGCGAAGGCCACAAGGCGCTGGTGCACACCGCGGCCGCGTCCAATCTCGGCCAGATGCTCAACAAGATCTGCCTCAAGGATGGCATCGGCCTCGTCAATATCGTGCGCAGCAAGGAGCAGGCCGATCTTCTGCGCAAGATCGGCGCCAAGCATGTCGTCGATTCCACGGCGCCGACGTTCATGGATGATCTCACCAATGCGTTGGTGGAAACCGGCGCGACGTTGGCGTTCGATGCCATCGGCGGCGGCAAGCTCGCGGGCCAAATCCTCACCTGCATGGAGATCGCGGCCAACAAAACGGCAAAGGTCTATAGCCGCTATGGATCGAGCGTGCACAAGCAGGTCTATATCTATGGCAGCCTCGATCCCCGCCCGGTCGAATTGAACCGCGCCTTCGGCATGGCCTGGGGCGTCGGCGGCTGGCTGCTGTTTCCGTTCCTGATGAAGATCGGTGCGGCCGATGGCGCAAGGCTGCGTCAACGGGTAGTCGCCGAACTCAAGACGACCTTTGCCAGCCACTACACGAAAGTCGTTTCGCTGCAGGAAGCGCTCGCGCTTTCGAACATCGCCGTCTACGCAAAACGCTCGACCGGCGAGAAGTTTCTGATCAACCCGAACAAGGCGTGATGACATTGGACGCTTGCGCGCCTGTCACGAAATTCGAGCAAATTCTCCATCGATGGACCGCGCCTGCATCCGGTGTTGCTCTGCGCGAACGCAGCGTTTCCGAAAATGCGCGTTTCATGCACTTGCATCCTTCTGTCGATATACGTAATTGAAGGACACCGGTCCCGTTTCGAGAAGGAAATTCCATGGCCACCCCGCATCCCATCGTCACCATCGTTGGCAGCCTGCGCAAGGAGAGCTTTTCGCTCAAGATCGCCAACGCGCTGGCGAAGCTCGCGCCGGCGTCGCTCAAGCTCGACGTCACCACGCTGCACGGCATTTCGTTCTTCAATCAGGACCTCGAAGCCGCACCCCCGGCCGACTGGCTCACGTTTCGCGACAAGCTGCAGAAGTCGAGCGGAGTCCTGTTCGTCACGCCGGAATATAACCGTTCGATTCCCGGTGTCCTGAAGAACGCCATCGACGTCGGATCGCGGCCCTATGGCAAGAGCTCGTTCCTCGGCAAGCCGGTCGGTATCATCTCCAATTCGCCGGGACCGCTGGGCGGCGTCAGCGCGGCCAAACATTTGCAGAATATCCTGCCCGGCATTGCCGGCCCGATCCTGGGGCAGCCGGAAGTCTATCTCAATGCCGTGGGCGATGCTTTCGACGACAAGGGCGCGCTCACCAAGGAATCCCTGCAGAAGGTGTTGCAGCAATATATCGAGGCCTACGCCGCCTTCATCGAGAAGGCTCACAGATAGCGCGTATTCCGCGCGCAAACCGGTAACGGGATCGGACGCTCGCGAGCCTTCCTTAGGATTCCCTTAACTCCGCTGTCCCATGTTCGGGAGCATGGTCACGCGTTCCCGACTCAAATCGATCCTGACGGGGCTTACCCTCTACACGATGGCGGCCCTCATGGTCGGCTATTTCGGCGTCAATGCCTATACCGGCAAGTACGGCCTGAACGCCCGCCAGGAACTCGACCAGGAGATCATCGCGCTGACAAGCGAGCTCGCGCGTTTGAAGCGGGAACGTGCCGAGGGCGAGCAGCGCGTGTCGCTGCTCAGATCCGACCGGGTCGACCCCGACCTGCTGGACGAGCGCGCGCGCTATCAGCTCGACTATGCCAACCCGCGCGATCTGGTCCGGATGAACAATCCGAACTGAGCCCGATCTTTGGACGAACGACGTCGTTTGTCCGGGAAAGACCGGTACCCAGTTTTTGCGGATCGTGCGCTCATTTCAAAAACCCGGCGCATCGATTTCGAAAATGTCGTGACGCGTTGCACTGCGGTATGGCCAAAATTTTGACGCCGCCACGCAATCCTTTCGCAGGCGTTTGAGTTGGGATAGAGAGGGCTTATCTCTTTCTCTCGTATTTCGGACTTGCCATGGCCGCACCCAAGAAAAGTGATATCAAGGAAAAAAGTCACGACAAGACAAACGGCTCGCTTCCGGAATTCACCAGAGAGCAGGAACTGGTCGCGCTGCGCGACATGCTCTTGATCCGGCGGTTTGAGGAAAAGGCCGGCCAGCTCTACGGCATGGGTGCGATCGGCGGTTTTTGCCACCTCTATATCGGACAGGAAGCCGTCGTCGTCGGCATGCAGATGACCCTGAAGAAGGGCGATCAGGTCATAACCGGATACCGCGATCACGGGCATATGCTCGCCTGCGGGATGGACGCCAAGGGCGTGATGGCCGAATTGACCGGACGGCATGGCGGCTATTCCAAGGGCAAGGGCGGCTCCATGCACATGTTCAGCAAGGAGAAGAATTTCTTCGGCGGCCATGGCATCGTCGCCGCCCAGGTGCCGCTCGGCACCGGCCTCGCTTTCTCCAATCGCTATCGCGGTAACGATTTCGTCAGTCTGGCCTATTTCGGCGACGGCGCGGCGAACCAGGGCCAGGTCTATGAAAGCTTCAACATGGCGGAGCTGTGGAAGCTGCCGGTGATCTACGTCATCGAGAACAACCGTTACGCCATGGGCACCTCGGTCACGCGCTCGTCTGCGCAAACCGATTTTTCCAAGCGCGGCATCTCCTTCAATATTCCGGGCAAGCAGGTCGACGGCATGGATGTCCGCGCGGTGAAGGCCGCGGGCGACGAGGCGGTCGCCTGGTGCCGCGCCGGCAAGGGGCCCTACATCCTGGAAATGCAGACTTACCGCTACCGCGGCCACTCGATGTCGGACCCTGCGAAATACCGCACCCGCGAGGAGGTCGACAAAGTCCGTCACGATCAGGATCCGATCGAGCAGGTCCGCAATCGGCTGCTGGCGGCCAAGATGAGCGAACAGGAATTGAAGGCCATCGATGCCGAGGTGCGCGAGATCGTCAATGCGGCGGCGGATTTCGCGCAGCACGATCCCGAGCCCGATGCGGCCGAGCTTTACTCCGATGTTTATCGTTGAGCATTAGCAAAAGCATACCCTCGGACTTGATCCGAGGGTAGGGACCGGTTTTTGCGATTAGAAACAAAGTAAAAAAGTAAAAGAGTCAAACAAGGTAAGCGCAGACCAAAACTAGAAGAATGATTTCGGGAGCCGATATGCCCATTCAAGTACTGATGCCTGCGCTGTCGCCGACCATGGAGAAGGGCAATCTCGCCAAGTGGCTGAAGAAGGAAGGCGAGGCCATCAAGTCGGGCGACGTGATCGCCGAGATCGAAACCGACAAGGCGACCATGGAAGTCGAGGCGACCGACGAGGGCACGCTCGGCAAGATCCTGATCCCGGAAGGCACCGCGGACGTCGCCGTCAACACGCCGATCGCGACCATTCTGGCCGACGGCGAAAACGCCGCCGATCTTTCCAAGGTGGCAGCGCCGGCCGCGCAGCAGAAGGCCGCGGAGCCGCCGCCGGCTCAAGCCAAAGCGGAAACTCCCGCTCAAGCCAAGTTCGGCGGCGAAGAAAAAAAAGCACCGTCGGCTCCAGCGGCCGTCGCCGAGCCCGATCCGGAAGTCCCCGAAGGCACCGAGATGGTGACCATGACCATCCGCGAAGCGTTGCGCGACGCAATGGCTGAAGAAATGCGGCGCGATGGCGATGTCTTCATCATGGGCGAGGAGGTCGCGGAATATCAGGGCGCCTACAAGGTGACGCAGGGGCTGCTGCAGGAATTCGGCGCCAGGCGCGTCATCGACACGCCGATCACCGAGCACGGCTTTGCCGGCGTCGGTGTCGGCGCCGCGATGGCCGGGTTAAAGCCGATCGTCGAGTTCATGACCTTCAACTTCGCGATGCAGGCGATGGATCAGATCATCAATTCGGCGGCGAAGACGCTCTATATGTCCGGCGGACAGATGGGTTGCTCGATCGTGTTCCGCGGGCCGAACGGTGCTGCTGCCCGCGTCGCCGCCCAGCACAGCCAGGATTACTCGGCTTGGTACTCGCAAATTCCCGGCCTGAAGGTGATCGCGCCGTTTTCCGCGGCCGATTACAAGGGCCTGTTGAAGGCCGCGATCCGCGATCCCAATCCCGTGATCTTCCTCGAAAATGAGATGCTGTACGGCCACACCGGCGAGGTGCCGAAACTCGATGATTACGTGATCCCGATCGGCAAGGCGCGCGTGGCGCGTTCGGGCGGCAACGTCACCATCATCTCATGGTCGAACGGCATGACTTATGCGCTGAAGGCGGCTGAGGAACTCGCCAAGGAAGGCATCGAGGCCGAAGTGGTCGATCTGCGGACGCTGCGCCCGCTCGATACCGACACCATCGTCGCATCCGTCAAGAAGACCGGACGCGCCGTCACGGTCGAGGAGGGCTGGCAGCAGAACGGTGTCGGCGCCGAGGTCGCCGCGCGCATCATGGAGCACGCCTTCGATTATCTGGATGCGCCGGTGTTGCGTGTATCCGGCAAGGACGTGCCGATGCCTTATGCTGCGAACCTCGAAAAGCTCGCACTGCCCTCGGCGGCCGAGGTGATCGCTGCCGCCAAAGCCGTTTGCTACCGCTGACAGAGCAAGGCCAATCATCATGCCGATCAACATCCTGATGCCCGCGCTGTCGCCGACGATGGAGAAGGGCAACCTCGCCAAGTGGCTCAAGAAGGAAGGCGACAAGGTCAAGTCCGGCGACGTCATCGCGGAAATCGAGACCGACAAGGCGACCATGGAGGTCGAGGCGGTCGACGAAGGCACGATCGCGAAGATTCTGGTGCCCGAGGGCACGCAGGACGTCGCCGTCAATGACGTGATCGCGGTGATGGCCGGCGACGGCGAGGATGTGAAGGCGGCGGGGGCAGGCAGCGCCAAGCCGGCGCCGAAGCCGGCCGATGCGCCTCCCAAGCC
>JBATYU010000773.1:0-2715 GCA_049674245.1 Bradyrhizobium sp.
AGATGGAGCTCAATGACGTCACCGGCGGCTCGCCCTATGGCGCGACCACGATCACCGGCGGCGACGGCAGCCGCCAGCCGAGCGCGAACGAACTCGCCGGCGCGCGCTATCAAGGACGCGTGATCGCGCAGACCGCCAACAAACTGCAGGGCTAATGCATGGCTGATACGAATGGGGCGGCATTCTCTTATCCGCATGCCGCCCCATCTAGTCCTTCGAACCGAGGGACTCTGCTATGGTCGAAATTTTCTTTATGGCCCAGCTGGTGCGCAATCCAATCGAGGCCATTATGCGACGCTGGTACTGCCGCAGCCTATTCCGCGCGACGCGGGGACGGCGCGGGTGCCCGGAAAGCACCGCTTCGTGATTGTTACTCGGTGACAGCGCGGCGAAGACCGGGATAGCGCACGCATCCCTCTCCTTGAGAGTTCACATATCAAGGCCGGCCCGGATCGCGACCGGCCTGTTTTTTTTGAAATGTCGATGACAAAGTGTACGGTGGCGCATGAGCAATTCTCATGAAGTGGAGCGTCGTGTCCCTTTGCCGCAACTGCCGACCGCCCAGTGGCGCGACACCTGCGAAACGCTGCACCTCTTTACCCAGATTGTCGGCAAGATCCGGCTCAAGCGTTCACCCTGGCTGAACCATTCCTGGCATGTGACGCTCTATGTCACGGCGCGCGGACTTTCGACCTCGCCGATTCCCGATGGCGCCCGCACCTTTCAGATCGACTTCGATTTCATCGCGCATGATTTGCAAATTTCGACCAGCGACGGCGCGCAACGTCAATTCGCATTATCCGGACATTCGGTTGCGAGTTTTTATCAGGCCGTGATGGCCGCGCTCGGCCAGCTCGACATTGACGTTGCGATCGACGAGATGCCGAACGAGGTGGCGGAGCCGATCAAATTCTCGCAAGACACGCGCCACGCGTCCTACGACCCCGACGCGGTTAGGCGCTTCTTGCAGATCCTCGTCAGTGCCGACCGGGTGTTCAAGCAATTCCGCACCGGCTTTATCGGCAAGGCGAGCCCGGTGCATTTCTTCTGGGGCAGTTTTGATCTCGCGGTGACGCGGTTTTCCGGCCGCCGCGCGCCGCGCCATCCCGGCGGCGTGCCGAATTTGCCCGACGCGGTCGCCTGCGAGGCCTATTCGCACGAGGAAAGCAGCGCCGGCTTCTGGCCCGGTAGCGGCGCGATCGACTATCCCGCATTCTATTCCTATGCCTATCCCGAACCGCCGGGTTTTCGTGCCACAAAAGTTCGGCCTGACGCGGCATTTTTCAGCGAAGCGGTCGGCGAGTTCATTTTGCCGTATGACGCCGTGCGTTTAGCCGCCGATCCGGACAGCGCGCTGCTCGAATTCCTGCAAAGCACCTACGAGGCCGCCGCCAACACGGGAAAGTGGGACCGCGAGGCGCTGGAATGCGCGCCGGGCCAGCCCGGCGTGGTGCGGCCGGTTTAACTCTCTTTCCGCGCAGCGCTTCGCTTCAGGATTGACAAGGTCTGAGCACCCTGCATGCCGTGCGTTCAGGTCACATCGAAAGCATCTCAATACGAGCGGCTTGCCACGGCCAGGAGCCGGCGCTGCGTCGCACCCATGAATTTGCAGACCTGAAATGGCCCCGAGGTGATTGCTATCGGTGAAACGCTTTGAGACCATGCGCCACATAACAATCAAGACCCGCCTCTCGCGCGGGCAAGATGTGAGGAGACCCCATGCCGATCGTTCAGGCCGACCGTCTCACGCGCATCGGCGCGGCGCTGTTGAAGGCTGCCGGCGCCTCGGATGAGGAGGCCAATGCGGTCGCCGTCGGTTGCGTCAATGCCAACCTCGCCGGCCATGACTCGCACGGGGTGATCGCGATCCCGACCTACATCGACCGCATCAAGGCCGGCCACATCGTGCCGGGCGCGAAATGGACCATCGTGCGGGAATCGCCGACCACGGCCGTGATCGACGGCCATTGGGGCTTTGGCTTCCATGTCAACGCCAAGGCGATGGCGCTGACGATCGAGAAGGCAAAGACCGCCAATGTCGCGGCCTGCACGGTGTTCCGGCAAAGCCATGTCGGACGGCTCGCCGCCTACCCGATGATGGCGATGCACGAGGGCATGATTGGGCTCGCGACCGCCGATTCCGGGCGCTCTCCGAAACACGTCGCGCCGTTCGGCGGCCGCGAGCCGCGGCTCGGCACCAACCCGATTTCGATCGCGGTGCCGTCCGACCTCGAGGCGCCGTTTTACCTGGACATGGCGACTTCGGCGGTCGCCGCCGGCAAGATCGCGCTTGCGGTCGCGCGCGGCGAAGAAATCCCCAAAGGCTGGATCATCGACGCTGACGGGCGGCACACCACCGATCCGAAGGACTACCGCAAGGGCGGCGCGCTGCTGCCGCTCGGCGGCACCGAGGGCTACAAGGGCTCCGGTTTGGCGGCAATGGTTGAGGTGCTGTGCGGGCTGCTCACCGGATTGGGTTTTGGCGTCGAGCCGACCGGGCGGCACAATGACGGATGCTTCATGGCGGTGTTCAATGTCGCCGCGTTCCGCCCCTTGAAGGATTTCAAGCAGGAAGTCGCCGAGTTCGCCCGCTATCTGAAATCGACGCCACCTTCCGAGGGCTCCGGTGGCGTGTTTTATCCCGGGGAGGTCGAATATCTGCGCGAGCAAAAGCGCCGGAAAGACGGCATCGAGATCGAGGACGCAACCTGGGAC
>JBATYU010000774.1:0-2182 GCA_049674245.1 Bradyrhizobium sp.
GATTGCGGGCACGCTCCGACCGCCTCGGCGGCGGCGGGACCTGCTCGGGCTCCAGCGCGGCGCGCGGGCTGCGTGGCGAAATGGGCGGCCTCTCACTCATCGATGCAACCTAAATTCCTGCCGGTTCGATCGTGGCCTGATAAATCACTTGTCCTGCCCATAGCACACGCCGGCTATTTGCGCATGATCCGCCAAAAGGGGTGAAGCGGTTTGGCGAAAAAGATCATGCTCATTAATAGTTGAGAGCGCGATCGGACGCAAAACCGGAATCCACTTTCGCTGACGGCGCCCTGCAGTCATCGCCGAATGAGGCAAAACGGTGGACTTCTAATCACAGGTTAGTCGACCACGCGCTGCAGGATCACGGAGGCGTTGGTGCCTCCGAAACCGAAGGAATTCGACAGCGCGACGTCGATTTCGCGTTTGCGCGCCAATTTCGGCACCAGATCGATCGAGGTCTCGACCGACGGGTTGTCGAGATTGATGGTGGGCGGCGCGATGTTGTCGCGAATCGCAAGGATGGAGAAGATCGCCTCGATCGCGCCGGCGGCGCCAAGCAGATGTCCGGTCGACGACTTGGTCGACGACATCGACACCTTTGAGGCGGCGTTACCCAGCAGGCGCTCGACAGCCCCGAGCTCGATTTCGTCGCCGACCTGCGTCGATGTGCCGTGCGCATTGATATAATCGATATCGGATGGGTTGATCCCCGCACGCTTCATTGCGGCGCTCATGCTGCGGAATCCGCCGTCGCCGTCGGGCGCCGGTGAGGTGATGTGATAGGCATCGCCGGACAATCCGTAGCCGGTCACCTCGGCATAGAGTTTCGCGCCGCGCGCCTTGGCGTGTTCATATTCCTCGAGCACCACGATGCCGGCGCCCTCTCCCATCACAAATCCGTCGCGATCCCTGTCGTAGGGCCGTGACGCTTTTGCAGGCGTATCGTTAAAGCCGGTCGACAGCGCGCGCGCCGCGCAAAATCCCGCCATCCCGATCCGGCAAATTGGTGATTCCGTGCCGCCCGCGACCATCACATCGGCATCGCTGAGCGCAACCAACCGGCTGGCATCGCCGATCGCATGCGCGCCGGTCGAGCACGCCGTTACCACCGAATGATTCGGACCCTTGAGGCCATGTTCGATCGACACATAGCCGGAGGCCAGGTTGATCAGGCGCCCGGGGATGAAGAACGGCGATACTCTACGTGGTCCGCGTTCTTTAAGAAGCACCGCAGTGTCGGCAATGCCGGAAAGGCCGCCGATCCCGGAGCCGATCATCGTTCCGGTGGCGCAACGGTCTTGCTCGCTCGCGGGGTGCCAGTTGGCATCATCGAGCGCCTGGCGCGCCGCGCACATCGCGAAGATGATGAAGTCGTCGACCTTGCGCTGGTCCTTCGGCTCCATCCACTGGTCGGGGTTGAATGTGCCGCCGCTACCGTCGCCGCGCGGGACCTGACAAGCGATCTTGCTGGTCAGGTCGGAGACGTCGAAGGTCTCGATCTTCCTAGCGCCGCTCTCGCCTCCCAGGATGCGCTTCCAGGTCGGCTCGACGCCACAGCCGAGTGGCGACACCATGCCGAGACCCGTGACGACAACCCGCCTCATGTCCAGCACTCCAGCCCCGAATTGGCGGCCCAAAACAAGAAACCGGTGGACCGCTGCTCGGCGGCCCGTCCGGTTTCGTCAATGGCGCGCAGGGGCGTCAGCTTTTCGCGTTCTTCTCAAGGAATTTTGTGGCGTCGCCGACGGTCAAAATCGTCTCGGCCGCGTCGTCTGGAATTTCGCAACCAAATTCTTCTTCAAAAGCCATTACGAGCTCGACCGTATCGAGGCTGTCGGCGCCGAGATCGTCAATGAAGCTCGCGTTGTCGACCACTTTTTCGGGTTCAACACCAAGGTGTTCGACCACGATCTTCTTAACCCGCTCGCCAATCTCACTCATCGTTCAACCTCGTGCTTGTTCCTTTAACAATCGACCCCGTGGCGATAAGCTCCATCGTGGTCGCTAAACTTTCCCCAGCAATCGCGCGTAGTCTTGATTTGGCCCTTAAGGGCCCAGCGAACGACGCAGGCTCCGCACCGCC
Organism: Bradyrhizobium sp.; assembly: GCA_049674245.1. Taxonomy (GTDB): domain Bacteria; phylum Pseudomonadota; class Alphaproteobacteria; order Rhizobiales; family Xanthobacteraceae; genus Bradyrhizobium. Next base: position 2,084 of record JBATYU010000774.1, read on the forward strand.
AATATACAGGGATTCAACATCCTGCAATGGCGTTCTTTGCCCATCCGATGGGGGTTCGGTTACCATACTTCCATAGTCTTGACTACAAGCCTCGATCGC
>JBATYU010000775.1:0-3906 GCA_049674245.1 Bradyrhizobium sp.
CACTCCGGGCCTGCGCCAAGTGGCGCATCTCGGAATGACGGCCACAAAAAATGCCCCGGTTTGCCGGGGCTATTTTGCGAGTCAACTCCGTGAGTCAGCCTCGCTAGTCAGCTCTGTCCCTGGCCGGCCGCAGCCAGGATCAGGTTCGCCACGTCTTTGGGGTGCGACACCAGCGATAGGTGACCTGCGTCAAGCTCCACCGTCGTCGCATTCATGCGCTTGGCCAGAAATCGTTCCAGGTCCGGATTGATGGTCTGATCGTTCTTCGACACCGCATACCATGTCGGCTTCGAATGCCACGCGGCCACAGTGGTGCGCCCGGCGAAGATCGACGCGGCCGTGGGCCATTGGACCGCATAAAGGACTTTGGCCTTTTCCGGGGCGACGCCATTGGCGAAATACTTCAGGAAGGCCTCTTCGGACAGCGTTGTGAAACCGTCGTGCTGCTGAATGCCGGCGCGCGCCGCACCGGCTGGGAATTTTCCGGACAATGCGACGAAGTCCTCGTTGGCATCCGGCGCACGCGCCGCGATGTAGACGAGCGCCGTCACTTTCGGATCGGCACCGACCTCGCTGATGACGGTTCCGGCCCAGGAATGGGCGACCAGCACGGTCGGGCCATCCTGCAACGCCAGGGCACGCCTGGTGGCCTCGACGGAGTCCTTAAGCGATGTCAGCGGATTCTGTACCGCGGTCACTTTCAGCCCTGCCGCTTGAAGAAGCGGAATGACTTCGGCCCGGCTCGATCCGTCGGCCCAAGCCCCGTGCACCAGCACGACGTTCTTCGCCTTGAGCGGCGGCGCCGACTGTGCGTGCGCGATGCCGAACGGCGCGGCGAACATGCCCGCAACAAGTAGTGTCAGGATCCGCAAAAACTTCATCGGTGCGCTCCGTCTTTCTGATCTCTCCCGCTGAGATAGGGACGGAATATCAGGCCGTGTTGTTACGGCACCTCGTGTCACGCCAGTGTGATCTCGCGACGGCTCGAAGCAGGCACAACAACGCCCCGGTTTCCCGGGGCGTTTCGTAAGCAGCAACAACGCTACTCAAAGAGCAAACCGCTTTAGGCGGCGACCTTGCCGGCCGAACCGTCGACCACCTGCGGAGCCTTCTCGCTCGTGGCGATCGGAATGGTGCGGGGCTTGTTGGCCTCGGGAATCTCGCGGACGAGATCGACGTGGAGCAGGCCATGCTCCAGCTCGGCGTTCTTTACCTGCACGAAGTCGGCAAGCTGGAAGATCCGCTCGAAGGCGCGCGCGGCGATGCCGCGATAGATCACTTCGGACTTGTCCTTGCCGTTCTCATTGGCGGACTTCTCGCCCTTGATCGTCAGCGTATTTTCCTTCGCCACGATCGAAAGCTCGCCTTGCGAGAAGCCGGATACCGCAACCGAAATGCGGTAGGTGTTCTCGCCGGTCCGCTCGATATTGTAGGGGGGATAGCCGGGGCTGCCGTCAGAGGTTGCCTGGTCGAGCAGGGAAAACAGGCGGTCGAAGCCGACGGTGGAACGGTAAAACGGGGTGAGGTCGTAGGTACGCATAGATAGTCCTCCATTGAGCGACTGTTAAAATTACCCGCCCGCCATCGGGCCGGGCTTTCGTCTGTGTGCAGCCATCTGTTTCAACTCCGAAACACAGGGTGTCCGGGTTCCGAAACACTGGTAGCGGCCTGCACGAAGGTGATATGGGAAAAGACAAGACGGCGTTCAAGAGGGCGGCGATGGTGCCCTTTTTTATGTTTCCACCCCTTTCCTACCCTTGGCCCACCCTTGATTCCCAGTCCTTTTCGCCTAGCCGGATCCGTTCATGACGCTCGTCTCAATTCCCGCCAATCCGGTTCCGGAAGATGTCGTCACCGGCACCATCAAGACATCGGACGGCGCGGAATTACGTTTCGCGCGCTGGGCGCCGCCGGCGGGGCGCAAGGGCACGGTCTGCGTCTTCACCGGGCGCGCCGAGCAGATCGAAAAATACTTCGAGACGGTGCGCGATCTGCGCGACCGCGGCTTTGCGGTGGCGATGATCGACTGGCGCGGGCAGGGTCATTCGTCGCGCCGCCTGCGCGATCCGCGCAAGGGCTATGTCCGCGACTTCTCCGATTTCGAGGTCGACGTCGAGACCTTCGTGCAGCAGGTGGTGCTGCCGGATTGCCCGCCGCCGCATTTCGCCCTCGCCCATTCGATGGGCGGCGCGGTGATGCTGCGCATCGCCTATGCCGGCAAACGCTGGTTCGACCGCATGGTGCTGTCGGCGCCGATGATCGATCTGCCCGGACGCCGCACCTCGTTGCCGGCGCGCGCGCTGCTCAAGGTGATGCGGCTGTCAGGGCAGGGCGGCCGCTACATTCCCGGCGGCAGCGACCAGTTGGTGGGCGCGGACTCCTTCGTCAACAATCCCTTAACCAGCGATCCCGTGCGTTACGCCCGCAATGCGGCGATCCTGGAAGAAGATCCGACCTTGGGCATCGCCTCGCCCACGGTCGCCTGGGCCGACACCGCGTTCCGCGCCATGCGCGGCTTTCGCGCCGTGGATTATCCCGCGCAGATCCGCCAGCCGATCCTGATGCTGGCGGCCTCGAACGACAGCATCGTCTCCACATCGGCGATCGAGGAATTTGCCTATCACTTGCGCGCCGGATCGCATCTCGTGATCGCCGGCTCCAAGCACGAGATCCTGCAGGAGCAGGACCGCTACCGCGGGCAATTCTGGGCCGCGTTCGATGCCTTCGTGCCGGGCACGCCGCTGTTCGGGTGAGGCCGGTCAGACGAGCGCAAGTTTGTAGATCGCGCTACCCGCCAGATAGAGTCCCAAAAAAATCATCGCGATCAAGAACCAGCGGCGAAAGGCTTCCGCCGGCATCCTGCCGCGCACCGCCTGGCCGATGAACATGCCGGCAAACGAGCAGGCCATCGCGACCGCGCCCGGCAGGGCGGTCGCCGCCGTCAATAGTCCGGATGTGGTGAGGTTGATGGTGAGCCCCAGCGTCGCCACCGTGAAGAACACCCCGAGTGCCTGCACCAGTTCGTCCTTTTCCATGCCGATCGCCTGCATGAACGGCATCGACGGGATCACCTGCACGCCGGTCGCAGCCGAGATCACGCCGGTGGCGACGCCGACGATGCCACCGATCCATTTCTCGTCGCGGCGCGCGACGGTGAAGCTGAATTTGTTCAAGCCGATCATCGCATAGACCACCAGCAACAGGCCGAGCGCGATGGCGCCGTAGCGCGCCGCGGGGCCGGTCAGCGATCCCGCATTCAGCCAGATGCCGATAGCTGTTCCGATCATCAGCGGCCATAGCCGGCGGACGATGTCGCGCAAGTATGGGCCGACGAAAGTCTGCCAGATATTGGTGACGACGGCCGGCACGATGACGATGGCGAGCGCCTGCGCCGGCGGCATCGTTACCGCGAGTAGCCCCATCGACACCGTCGGGAGCCCAAGCCCGATCACGCCCTTGACGAAGCCCGCGAGCAGGAAGGCGGCGGCGATGAAAATGAGGAAGTGTTCCGGCATGACACGACATTGACTGACCCGCCCAACCGGCACAATCTGGAGGTTACGGAGCTAGCCTTCGTGCAGGTCGAAGGCAGAAGGAAAGCCAGCGCTGCACACGCACCGCCCTCATCCTGAGGAGCCGCGAAGCGGCGTCTCGAAGGATGGGCCGCGGGCCTCATGGTTCGAGACGGCGCAAGAGCGCCTCCTCACCAGGAGGGTCTATAGGAAATCGGCATGCGGTTCGATCTGGTCGACCTACAATTGTTCATCGCGGTCGCCGACCAGCGCAGCATCACGCGCGGCGCCGACCGCGCCCATCTGGCACTCGCCTCCGCCAGCGCCCGGATCAAGGGCCTCGAGGAAGCGCTCAGCGTCTTGCTTCTGAAGCGCGGCCGCCGCGGCGTCGAGC
>JBATYU010000776.1:0-4615 GCA_049674245.1 Bradyrhizobium sp.
GTTCCGTAGGTATCAATCACGTGAAGATAGTCGGCGACCTCATCGGTTGGAGCGAACAATTTTCCGGCGACAGATGTAGGTCGTGGTGTGATGAAAGACAGTGCGCGCAAACGGCGCCAGTTCGCCGAAGACGAGCTCAAAGAGCTTGTCTAGCCAATTTTCTCTGGGTTCCGGCAACGTCAGCCTCCCTGCCGCCTAACTGGATAATACCGAAAACCGGGCCGCTGTTCTACTATAAGTTGTTGCAGATATTTTCGACAGTCCACCATTTGGCTTGGCCACTATACTTATTGCCTCGCCATCTCCGCCCGATACCAGTCGCCGATCTCGCTCGCGGTCATCAGCGCGACTCCGTCATGGCCGATGACATAGTCGAGCAGGGCTTCCAAGTATTTGATGCGATGCGGAACGCCCGTGATGTATGGATGGACAGAGATTGCCATGATCCGCGCGTTTCCTGCTCCTTCCAGATACAGCCGGTCGAATTGATCGGTGCAGCGTTTCAGGAATTGTTCGGAAGGAAGATGCTGCAAGGCATGGATAACGATGTCGTTGGTTTCCACCGAATAGGGGATTGTCGTGATGATGCCGTGCGGTGTTGCGATGTCCTGCGGTAGGTCGTCGATCACCCAGTCCGCCACGTATTCGATGCCGTTGAGGCGTAACAGGTCCAGCGTTTCCTCGGTTTCCGTGAGGCCAGGGCTTTCCCACGATCTCGGCGGCCTTTTCGCGAACCTCGCGATCGTGTCGACCGCTCGTTTGATCGCGTCGGCCTGGTTCTCGAGCTTGTGCATCGGGCCCTGAAAAAACCCGTGGCCCATGAACTCGAAGCCGGCATCAAGCGCGGCTGAAGCGACGCGCGGATAGGCGTTGCAGACATTGGCATTCAGTGCCAGCGTCACCGGGATGTTCCGATCGGTCAGCGCCTTGAACTGACGCCAGAAGCCGACGCGCATGCCGTATTCGTGCCAGGACCAGTTCGGCACGTCCGGCAACAACGGTTGGCCCATCGGCGGGCTCAGAACAGTTCGCGGCATCGCGTTCTCGATCCGCCATTCCTCCACGTTGAGGATGACCCATATCGCGAGCTTCTTGCCCCCCGGCAGCGTGAGTTTCGGCCGGTCGACTTGCGCCTGATAGGGGATGCGATCGCTAAGAGCCACAGCGAGCCTTCTTCCTGATCTGCCGGAAACTATTCCGCGGCGTTAGATCGCTTCGAGGTGCCGGCGTTGATCAGCGGCATGACCTTTTCGGCCATCAGGATCATGGACTGCCGGGCGAGCTCGCGGTCCATCCAGTCCTTGCCGGCGTAAAGCAACGTGCCGAACTTGCCGACTTCATCCTGGAACGCCAGTAACTGATCGGTGACGCTCTCCGGTGTGCCGTGGACGATGAGTTTGTCGCAGATCGTTTCCAGCGTCACCTCATCGTCAGGTTGGTCGCGCCGGGTCTTGAACAGCCCGATACGGCCGCTCCTCGTCAATTTCGTGAATAGCGAACGATAGTAATAGACGTAAGGTCCGCCAGGATCCGTCGCATAGGCCTTTGCCGTTGCCGCGTCCTTCGCGACGAATACGCTTTTGGCGACGCGCCAGTTGGCGGGATCGGCGGCCCGGCCGGCACGCTCGCAGCCTTCGACGTATTTCGGCCAATGGCTCTTGACCCAAACCGGCATCAGGAAATTCGCGGAGATCGGATCCCAGCCACGGGCGGCAGCTTCCGCGACCCCCTTGGAGAACGGTGCGACGGCTGTCACGACGATCGGCGGATGCGGGCGCTGTAGCGGGCGCGCGATGAATCCCTGACCAACATCGTCCATCAGGGTTTTTTTCGTGGAAATGTTCCAGTATTCTCCCTGAAGATTGTAGGGCGGCTCTCCGGCCCAGATATCCAGGACCTGATTGATCGCCTCCAGGAACATCGCGTTGCGATCGGCGTCCAGATTGCCGAACAGTTCCGCGTCCGACAAAAGGCCGCCTGGGCTGATGCCGAAGATCAGGCGCCCGTCGAGCATATGGTCGAGCATCGCCATGCTCGCCGCGACCGCGGCAGGATGGGTATTCGGCATGTTGATCGTGCCGGTGCCAAGCTTGATCTGCTTGGTGGCGGCCGCGATCCACGCCAGGAAGGCGATGCCAGAAGTGATGTTCTCGGCCTTGTCGGTAACGTGTTCGCCGACATAGGCTTCGGTAAACCCCAGTTCGTCGGCCAGCAGGAAGGCCTCCCGGTCTTCTTTCAACGACAGCCGCCAATCCTTCTCGAGGGGATGGATCGGCATCGTGAAGAAACCCAGATTCATTCCCTGCGCCTTCCGGAGAGTCCCTTGCAAATCAGAACCGACCGTGCGTGGTTCGTGCGCTCATGACAAGTCCAAAAGTCGAAGGTCCCGAAATAATCGTTCGATAAACAAACTTGACCTTTGATTGTGACCACCTTCTAATCTCGGAAAAATACGCCGAAATCCGGCCGGGGAAGGTAACGCCGATGAAAGCCTCGGCTTTCGCTTATGCACGCGCGACCAGCGTCGGCAACGCGCTGGAATTGCTCGCCGCCCATGGCGGCAAGGCGAAAGTTCTCTCGGGCGGCCAGAGCTTGATGCCGGCGATGAACCTGCGTTTGATTTCACCGGAGCTGATCATCGACATCGGCGATATCGGCGAATTGCGGGGCATCGCGCGGAGAGGCGAGATCCTTTCTATCGGCGCGTTGACGCGCCACGTCGACCTCCTGAAATCTCCGGAAATCGCCGTGCATTCGCCGTTGCTGACGAAGGCGGTCGCGCATGTTGCGCATCCCGCGATCCGCAATAGAGGAACAATTGGCGGCAATCTTGCCCATGCCGATCCAGCCTCCGAACTGCCGGCATGCATGCTCGCGCTTGACGCGACGATTGTCGTGCGCAGCCAGTCCGGTGAGCGGCGAATTTCGGCCAAAAATTTCTTCAAGGGCATTTATGAGACGGCGCTGTCGGCGGACGAATTGCTGGTCGCCGTCGAGCTGCCGGGCGCGTCGAAAGGCGCCTCCTATTTCTTTCATGAATTCGCACGCCGTCATGGTGATTACGCCATCGCCGGTCTCGCGGCGCGGGCGACCGTGAAGGATGGCATCTTCACGGACCTTCGGATGGTGTTCTTTGCGGTTGGCGACCGGCCAGTATGGTCGAATGCCGTGGGAAAATTAGTCAATGCCGCCATCACGCCTGCGCTGATGGTCGACATATCAGCGGCGCTGCGCGAGGAGCTCGATCCCCCTACCGATCAGCAAGCCTCAAGCACCATGCGACGGCATCTGGCTAAAGTGTTGATGACGCGGTGTGTGTCCACCATTCTTGGCCGACCCGATCTTGATGCGAGGGCCGCGTGAGGACGCCAATGCCTATCTCGCTCCACGTTAACGGCGAGCGCGTCGAAGCCCATGTCTTGCCGCGGCTCAATCTGGCGGATTTTCTTCGCGAACATCTGCATCTAACGGGAACACATGTCGGTTGCGAGCATGGGGTGTGCGGCGCCTGCACTGTGCGCGTGAACGATGAGATCGTTCGCGCTTGCCTGGTGCTGGCGGTGCAAACGCACGGCGCGTCTGTCCTGACCATCGAGGGCTTGTCCGACAGCGGCGAAGTGGCCGACCTGCAGGCCGCCTTTCGGGATCGTAACGCGTTGCAATGCGGCTATTGCACGCCGGGAATGTTGATGGCCGCGCAAGATTTGCTGAAGCAACAGGCCGAACCGGACCGCGAGCAGATACGCGAGCATCTCTCCGGCAATTATTGCCGCTGTACCGGGTACCAGGCCATTGTTGATGCGGTCGAGACCACGGCGCGCTTGCGCAGCGGGCGCAAATCGTGACCGATAGTCCGGCAAAAACCCAGACGCTTTCGGTGCTCGATCGGCCGAACTCCTATATCGGCAAGACCGTGCCGAGGCCGAATCTCGATCGGTTATTGCAGGGGCGCGGCCTCTATGTCAGCGACATGGAGCTGCCACGCATGGCGCATGTGGTGTTCCTGCGCTCGCCGCATGCGCACGCCAAAATCGCTGGAATTGACGCCAGCACAGCAGAGAACCTGCCGGGCGTCATTGCCGTTGCCACAGGCAAAGAGCTTGCAGCCGTCATCACGCCGTGGGTTGGCGTGCTCTCGCATTTGAAGGGACTGAAATCGGCGCCGCAAAGCGCTATCGCCATCGATCGCGTCTGCTGGCAGGGCGAGGCTGTCGCGGCGGTTGTTGCGACCAGTCGCGCTGTCGCCGAAGATGCGGCGGAACACGTCTTGGTGGAGTACCAAGAGCTGGAGGCGGTGACGGACATGCGCACCGCGCTCGATCTGCAAACCCCCGTCATTCATCCGATGCTTGGTGACAACCTTGCGTTTGAACGCAATCACGATGCGGGCCATGTCGATCAAGCCTTTGCCGATGCCGATGAGGTGGTGGAAGCGGATTTTGTCTTCAGTCGACATACCGGCGTGACGCTGGAGCCGCGCGCGGTTCTAGCCGATTGGAACGTCGCGGAAGCGCGGCTGACGATCTATCAGGGCACCCAGGCGCCGCATATGGTGCAGAACATCGCAGCGCTGCATCTAGGTATCCGGGACGATCAGGTTCGCGTGGTCTGCAAG
>JBATYU010000777.1:0-2362 GCA_049674245.1 Bradyrhizobium sp.
ATGGAAAAGCTTGTAACTGAACTTTTTCCTGCCCGCCCTTAAATGCGTCGTCAACGAGACCATAGATCTCTTCCATCGCGTAATCTGTCATTGCGTAACATCCAACGGATCGACAACCGCCATGCACCATAAGAAAACTGCCGGTTCGCCCAAGAGAACGATCAAAGGCATTGGGGAAACCCGTATTGAACGCAAGATATTCACTCGAATTGGGGTTCATTTGATCTGGAGTGATGTCATAAAAGCCCTCGGGTGCTTGATGGTCTCCTTGCATAAGTTTCGGCCCAAGATTTCCTGAAGATTTGCAGATAGGATAAGAGTTGAGCAGCGCGAACTTTCCGCTCCGGTCCTGTTTCCATATCTCCAGCGTCCTTACCTCCTTATAGATGCGGATGAGGATCGGTGCCGCACGATCCATATTGAGTGCTTCCATTTGCTTGACGGTCGAGCTGCGAACCGTGCCGGTCCTCACCGCGGCCTTCGGCGCATATACCATGCTCGAACAGCCACTCAGACCCGCGACGACGAGGGTAAAAAAGCAAGCCTTCGCAAAAACGCATGGGATTTGACTCAAACGCGATGTCATACCCGCCATCTCGCCTGAGCGCGTCAACGGAGCCTCAAGAGGTGCCGGGATGTGGTCCATATGGGTACAAGCCGGGAGGTGGCCCGTATGGCGGCATGGCGGGAGGTGGCCCGGATGGGTACGAGCCGGGAGGTTGCCCATATGGCGGCGAGCCGGGACCTGATCCGTAGTCGACACCAGCAGGTGGTTGCTGGGCGTAGACAGCCCTCCGGAGCCACACAGTCTCGCGCACAAGATGAGACGAGAGTCGCAACCATCCCGACAAATACGCAAGTAACGGCCGGCAGGAACCTAGTCATTGAATTACCCCATTAGCTAAGTCGCCGCTCCCATCACCCGCGAGTCCCGACTAGAAAACTTTCTCAGAGGTGCGGAACTAAGACGGAGCCTTGCTGGCCAAACAAATCGACGAAGTCTTGGTTAATGGGGCGTCTACAGTGCACCGTCGCCGATTGGCACGAAACGGACATGCCGAGGTGGCCTGACGATGTCTGCACTTGAGGGTAGAACGGACATGCCGTTCAAGTAGCGCCACACCAATCCGACGCCACTAACCGGAATGTGAAGAACAGCGCGTGTTGCTGCTTTGCGCGGCGCGTTTTGCGTGGCACCATCCCTTGTTGAAACGACCGGAGGGCAACCATGCGCTGGTCTGTCTCGATCGGAGCGATACTTGTCGCGGGTGCGATGGTCGCGGGTAACGCTGCAGGCATTGCCGCGCCGAACCCCAAATCTCAACAGAGCGCCAACGACAAGGACAATGCGCCGTCCATCGATATCGAACTCGTTATCGCCGTAGATATTTCCTATTCGATGGATCTGGACGAACTTGCCGTTCAGCGCGAGGGCTATGCACAGGCGATTGTCTCGAAAGAGTTCCTTCAGGCGCTGAAGAATGGCCCGAACAGCAAGATAGCGATGACCTATTTTGAGTGGTCAGGATCGAACGACCAGAAGATCATCATCCCCTGGCGGGTGATCGACGGCCCGGAATCGGCGGACGCTGTCGCCAACGAGATCATGAAAACGCCGGTGCGGCGAGGCTCGCGCACCTCGATCTCCGGCGCGATCAATTTCGCGATGCCGCTGTTCGAGGAAAATCCGTATCGCGGGCTAAGGCGTGTAATCGATATTTCCGGGGATGGCCCCAACAACAATGGCGTCCCTGTCACCGGTGCGCGTGATGCGGCACTGCAGAAGGGCATTACGATCAACGGCCTTCCAATCATGGTGAAGGAGCCATCCTATTCGACGATGGATATCGATGATCTCGATTTATATTACGAGGATTGTGTCATCGGGGGGCCAGGCTCGTTCGTGGTCTCGATCAAGGATCGTGAAAAATTCAAGGAGGCGATCCGGACCAAGCTCATACTTGAGGTCGCGGGCCGGACGCCGGAGCACCGCATCGTTCCGGTCACCGAGAAAGAGCCGCGGGTGCCGTGTCTGATCGGCGAGAAAATGTGGCAGGATCGCTGGGGGCGGTAAGCGTCAACCGTATCCTATTCAACAACGCCGGTCGCTTCACCAGCAGACCGCCATGTCTGTTGGCACTTTTGAGACATGGCGACCCTTCCTATGAATGTCGGCTTTCTGGGGCAAAGCGGAAGTAATCCGGAGATCGCCGAACCGTCGCTTTTGACCCCTTGCGGAGTGCGCCAGGAAAGCTGGCAAAGAATAGGAGGTGAAAGTCCCCCACGGGGAAGGTCTAGCCAACCGCCCCGACCCCGAGTGATGCACGAGGTTCTGCCCGTGAGGGCAGCCGTGAAGCGTTCA
>JBATYU010000778.1:0-5476 GCA_049674245.1 Bradyrhizobium sp.
CGGTGGTTATCTCGCCCGCGCCAACGATCCTCCGCCCGGCAATACGGTCATGTGGCGCGGCATGTCGCGCCTCACTGACATCGAGTTGGGTGCCATCATTGGAGCCAGAATTGTGGGTAATTGAAAGTCGACATACACCATCTTGATCTGCCGAACGTATTGCGTTGGTATGATTTGATGAGAGCGCGACCGCCTTTTCAGCGCATCGTTATGACGCCGCTAAGCTGAAAACGCGCCAGGATCCATCTGTCAAATGGCTCGCGCGGTTGCCTCGCGACGGTACGATTACGCGAAGCTGCAAGGCGGAAATTAGGAGATTTGGCACTCCACGTATCTGCGGTCATCGACGAGGACCACCACGTGGTCACCAGGCTTTACCGGGTTCAGCCCAAGCGGCGTTCCTGCCAATACGAGGTCACCAGGTTTCAATGTTTCGCCAAAGCGGCCGAGGTCGCCACGGAGCCATTCGATCGCTTCGGCGGCGCCACCTCGCATCGGCCACAACGCTCCGGCATCGATGGTCACGCCGTTGACGGCAACGGACAACGTGCGGGCGGCCGTCCAATCCTCGAGAGTCAGAGTTGTGTGGCGGTTCGAGATCACCGCGCCGGCGTTGATCCCGTTGTTGGCGACAAGTTCTGGAAGCGTCTTCCGCGGCCCTCGAAAGACGAAGTGATGCAGTTCAATGACCGGGAAAGCCGCCTCTATTTCACCGTCTGGGCCGATGCGAACAGCCATCTCGCCCTCGATCGCGAGATTGGCGTACGCATCATATTGCAGCTTATCGCCGGAATTCCTGATTTCGCTGCGGAAAAGACGGGCGTGGATCGGACCGCTCATGCCGAATTGCTCGACCACGCCGGATCCGATGCAGCCGACTTCGTATCCCACCACGGCGTCGCCGGCCGCGCAGCGCAAACGCGCGACTTCCATCTGAACCGCGTAAGCCTCGTCCAGCGTCAGCGTATCCCGTGCTTCGGCGAAATAGGTTCCGGGCGTTCGCCTCTGGTAATCGTGCCATTGCCGCGCGACCAAAGTCTCGATCACGGGACCGGATTGTGCGTTCGCCATCGCTAGCCCAGTCGATATTCTTCGCTCGACAACACCGCCGGCGGCATGGGGGACTGGTCCCGGATTCGGCTTGAGTTATAAGTCAGCGCCAGACCTTATCCTGGTCGTCCTGCCAAACCAGCGCTTTCATCGGAAGATGGATTGCGAGCGTTGCGCTCTTCGTCATCGGCGGCGTTCCAGCCTTCGGATTACCGAAGATGATCATCGTTCTTGGCCGCATTTCCAATCTAGCGGCCTTTGCCGCGGCCGCATGATCGATCCGGGTGAAGATTACCCATCCACCTGCAGCGTTTGATTTGATGACGGCTTCAAACCTATCGATGGTTTCCTGAACCCTGTATTTGCTCGGCTTGGTGACCAAGCCGCTGTCGGCGCATGCCTGTGAAGACGACACCACGAGCAAAATTCCTGCGATAATCGTGTTTCGTAAGAGCATTCGATGATCCTCCAACGCAGCGAGCCGGCCACTCAGGCCATTGACTTCAAGAGCTCGGGCAGATCGGCCAAGGTTTTAATTCGGAAGTCCGGCTCTAGTCCGAGCTCGTCCATTTGCATGCGGATCGCCTTGAACATGGTGAGAGGTGGGACAGCATCGCTCTTGACGCAGGCCAATGCCATCGCCTGTACCGTCACCCGCTCAATCCATGCGACGTTCAACCCGAAGGCCTTGGCGCCGCAGGCGTCGAACGGATTGGATGAGACGAACAGGACCTCGGCCCGCGGAATGCCGAGATTGGACTCGATCAGGGTGTAGGTTTCCGGACTTGGCTTGAAGACGCGTTTGGAATCGATGCTGATGGTCGCGTCCAGCACGCGATCGAGCCCGCTGTTGCGCACCAGCGTGTTGAGCATGTCTGTCGAGCCGTTCGAGAGTATGGCGAGCTTGCGATCCTTCATCGCCACCAGCGTCGCTTTTGCATCGGGATAGAGATCGAGATGGAGATATTTCTCCATGATGCGACCGAACACGGCGGGGTCGTCTTTCAGGCCCAGGCACCGCAGCGTGTAGGCCAGCGAGTCCCGTGTGATGACCGAGAAATCCTGGTAGCGCCGCATCAGCGAGCGCAGCCAGGTGTATTCGAGCTGCTTGATGCGCCAGATCTGCGTGATGATCTCGCCATAACCGGGAAATTCTTCCTCGGTAATCGCAGCCACCGACTGAATATCGTAGAGCGTGCCATAGGCGTCGAATACAAGAGCTTTGATTGTCACGGGGCTACTCTTCTATTTCGGGGGCAGATCGGGCGTCGCATCGATCCCCGGGCTCTGCACCCTCGCTGATTTACTTCGGCACCATCCCGGTATGCACCTGCAACAGAAATGCGTCAAAACGCTGCTCGTTTTCCGCATCGCGCCCCCAAACCAGCGTGCCAAGGACCGCGCCGAGGAAGCCCAGCGGCAACGACACCACGGTAGGATTGACCAGCGGCCACAATGCGTCGGCGCCGCGCATCGCCGGCCCGATCATCGCCAGCACCACCGACGACAGCAGGCCGACCGACATGCCGCCGACCACGCCGCCGGTGTTGAACCGTCGCCAGAACAGCGAAAGGATCAGCACCGGAAAGTTGGCGCTGGCCGCGACGCAGATGGCAAGAATCACCAGCACCGCGACGTTGACGCCTTGTGCGAGAATCCCGAGTGCGATTGCCAGCACGCCGATGACGACGGCCGCGACCCGGGCAATCCAGACTTCCCGCCTGCCGTCGACCCGGCCGCGTTTGACCCAGTTGACGTAGAAGTCGTGGGCGATGGCCCCGGACGTCGACAGCGTCAGCGCCGAGACGACGGCAAGAATGGTCGCGACTGCGACCGCGGCGACGAATCCAAGCATGAGGTCGCCGCCAAAGGTGCCCTTGCCGCCGCCGAGATATTGCGCCAGCAGCGGGAGCGTCAGGTTGCCGCCCTTGTCGGCGGCGCGGATCGCATCCTGTCCGACGAAGTTCGCGGCCGCGAGGCCAAACAGCGTCGTGCCTGCGAAGAAGCTGCCTGCCAGAAACATCACCCATACCACCGAGCGTCGCGCGGTCCTGGCGTCCGGCACTGTATAAAAGCGCGTCATGACGTGCGGCAATCCCGCAAGCCCAAGCACGTAACCGAGCCCCAACGATATCTGGTCGAACGGATTTTTCAGATAGTTGCCGGGCAGCAGATATTTGGCGCCGTATTTCTGCTCGGCGTCGGCAAATAGCGTCAGCGGATTGAAGTGCACCAGCGACAGCACCATCACCAGGATGATCGCTCCGGCGCTCAGCATCAGCACGGCCTTGACGATCTGTACCCAGGTCGTGGCCAGCATGCCGCCGAATGCGACGTATATGATCATGCTGACGCCGACGAAAATCACGGCCCAGTCATAGGAGATTCCGGTCAGCAACCGCACCAGCACGCCGGCGCCGGCCATCTGCGGCATCAGATAGGCGAAGTTGACAACCACCGTTCCGACGATGGCCGCGAGCAGCGAGGTGCGCGTTTGCATCCGGCTGCGGATGACGTCGCCAAGCGTGTACTTGCCGGTGTTGCGCATCGGCTCGGCGATCAGGAACAGCACGGTGCAGAACGCCACCAGCGGTCCGAGGGCATAGAATGCGCCATCCATGCCGTACAGCGCCGTCAAGCCGGTGAAGCCCAGGAACGCCGCGGCACTGCACCAGTCGCCGGCGAGCGCAAAGCCGTTCTGCGACGCGGTGAGCTGGCTGTCGGCGGCGTAGAAGTCGCTGGTGGTCGCCGTGCGCTTCGCCGCCCAGTAGGTGATACCAAGCGTGATCAGAAGAATGACGACAAAGATGCCGAGCGTGGGGCTCATCTCAAGCTTCCTCGTCCGGAAAATTCCAGCGCGGCCCTTTTGGCCAGCGGATCGAACTTGCCGGCAGCGATGCGCCCGTAGACGATCGCCAGCACCCATGACAGCACGTAATTGAGTGCGATCAGCACGAAGCCGAGATTGACCGAGCCGATCACCCTCGTCCCCATCAAATCCTTGGCGAAGCCGGCGAGGATGGTCAGGCCGATATAGCCGACCATGAAAATGACGGTCATCGGCACCAGGTATTTCAGCTTTTCGGCGATCAGTTGCTTCACGGAGGCGTGCGCAGCCTCGAGCGACGTCCCGTTGCGAACCATCTGCGCCTCCCGGTCTGCTGAATTTGCGTCCCGCACTGCGGCGGGTTGACCATCGGTCGCGCACGGACATGCGCGAAACGCGGGCCCTGCTTCTTTACGGGCGGCTCTTGAAGTGGCAAAATGAATAATCACGATGATCGGTATCGTCTTTGGCGATTATGGGACCGGCAGATGAATTTCGATATCGATTGCCTTCGCTCGTTTCTGGTGGTCGCCGACACCATGAGTTTTTCGCGCGCGGCCGAGACCGTCGGCCGATCGCAATCGACCGTCAGCCAGCAGATCGCTAAGCTCGAAACCCGGATCGGCAAGGGTCTGCTGACACGGCGTAAGGGCAGGGTGATCGACCTGACGTCCGAGGGCCGCAAGCTCGTACAATACGCGCGGCGGATGCTGCAACTCAATGACGAGGCCTATGCCTCGATGTCCGACGACGTACTTGCCGGCTTCGTTCGGCTCGGCGTGCCACTTGATTTCTTCGGGCGCGACTTCACGGCCTGGCTGGCGCGATTCAAGAACAAGCATCCGATGGTCGGGCTGGAAGTCGAAGCCAACCAGTCGGAGAACCTGCAGAAGCGCGGCGCGCGCGGCGAATTCGACTTGGCGTTCTTCAAACAGGAGACCGGTGCAAAGCTCGGTACCGTCGCACTGCAGGAGCAACTGGTATGGGTCAGTGGCCCGAATTATTCGCCGGATACAGGCGATTCCGTGCCGCTTATCCTGTTTCCGGAGGGCTGCGCCTATCGCCGTTGCGCCATCGCGGCCTTGAAGGATCACAGACGGGCGTGGCATCTCAGTTTCGTCAGTCCGAGTTTCGAGTGCCTGAAGTCGGCCGCAGTGGAGGGCATGGGGATCACGGTGCTGGCGCGCGCGCTCGTCGCCCCGCCGCTGCGCGTGGTTCGTTACGGCTTGCGGCTGCCGCAATTACCGACCGTCGAACTGGTTTATTCCTACGGCCGGCGCAGCAACTCGCGCGTAGTCAGCGAACTTGCCAACTATCTCGCGGACAGTCTGACCAACGCCGGAACCATGCGCGCCGCGTCGATGATATCTTAATCGCGGAGGAACCGCGGCTTTCACGATGTCACGGATCGTCATTTGATCGTCATCCGACATTAGCCCAGCCAAACGGCATTCTCACCGTTTTTCGCTTGTCGCTGCCGACTCCGGCTTACGGCGCTTCCGCAATTGCCGCTCCCGGGCGCGGGCCCCTCACGTGCGCATGTAGCCTTCCATCTCGCCCTCGGCCCATGAGAGCGTTTTCTCCATCGGCTCGCCTTGC
>JBATYU010000779.1:0-5915 GCA_049674245.1 Bradyrhizobium sp.
GATTAACAGCGAGGCTCCGCAAAGGGCTACCGCTTCAAGGCTCGTCTCTACCATCCCTCGCATTTGATTTACGATAGGCACAGGTGCGGGCTTTGCGATGATCTCGAAGCGTCACCTCTTCAAAGGCACTTTTGGGTTCGAAATGCACCTTATGCCTTAAGGGATCCTTGCAACTCATTGAAATCGCAACAAATGCGACCGCCCTCCGAGCGCACCATAAACCCACGTTTAGAGCTTAGCGTTCAGCAGCTCCCCTGCTGCTCGCGGGCAGCCAAGATTATGCAACGAAGATGGGCCGGGTCGAAATCTGCACTGCTGGTTAGGCGACCAGCTTGAGCTTTGGCCGCTTTCTTTCGGGCGGCTGCTCGCCTGATGTATCCTTGCGCGGCTTGATGAAGTCGGCCCACGCCTGCAGCGCCTCGCGGCGTCGCGCGATCATCTCGCTGTCCCAGTATGACAGTTCAGCCTCATCGCCGATGCGATGCGACAGACAGAACTCCAGCACTTCACGCCGAAAATTGTGGTTTTTGTTGTCGGCGCCCCAATTACGGAAGCTTGTGCGGCAGCCGTGCATGGTGGATTTGATGCCAGTTCGCTCGATGGCCCCAACAAGCGCGTTTGCCCGGAACGGCTGATGCGTCTCGGCGTGATCGGACGGGAACACATGCTTACCGGTGCGCGGCATCGAGCGGATGATATCGATGGCCTGATCGGACAGCGGAACAAGATGCGGCTTCGGCTCTAGCTCGCCCTTGATCTTCATCTTCTCGGCTGGAACCATCCACGTCAATGCTTCGAAGTCGAGTTCGTCCCACTCCATCAGCCGAATTTCCTGAGAGCGTGCGACAGTGAGGATGCCAATCTCGACACAGCGGGCAGCAACGCTGCCATCATACCGCAGGCCGGTCATCATCTGTGGCATCTTCGTGTAGGGTGCCGACCTGTGCCCCTTCTTGCGATGCAGCTTCCGGGGCGAGGGCAGCAGGTGTTTGAGGTTGCCGCGCCATGCGGCCGGGTTCTCGCCCGTGCGAAACTTCAACGCCTTGGCAGCGTCCATCAGCCGCTCGATCCGCTGGCGCGTCCGTGACGCCGTGACCGGCTTCACGTTCCAGATCGGCTTGAGCGCATCTAGCACGTGCTCAGTGGTGATCTCGTGTACCTTCAGATCATGCAGGATCGGTACGTCGCGGATGGAGCGCGCCCACTGCTTCTCCTCTTCCTCCGACAGACCCTTGCACCAGCCGGGGTATTGCTCCTCAGCAAATTCCTTGAACGCCTTGCCGAGTTGCGTGGTGGCCCGCTTCTTGACGCGCGGATCGACGCCATCGCGCTTCAAGGCGACCTTGTATTCGCGGGCCTTGTTGCGCGCGCTGCTTAACGTCAGTACGTCGCCGGCCGAGCTGTCGCGGTCGCCGATTTTGGCGAACTCTATTTGCGCTCGTTTGCCGTCAAGGTCGGTGAAGCGGAAAGCCCACGCTCGATCACCGCTCTCGCGCACGACCAGATAAAGCCCCCCGCCATCCGCATGGACGCCAGGTTGCAGCGATTTAACTTGGTTCGAATTGAGTGCCACTTTAACGTTCCCTTGCGCTTACCACTTACCGTCACGGATGCTTCGCTCGCGACGGTCAGTCGTTCCAAAAGCGACCTATTTTGAGTGTATGACCGTCACGGATACTTTGGAAGGGAGAGCCGCGTCAACTTACCGATTTTTCGCCAAAGGCGGCCGGCGTTCGGCGATTTTGGGTGAAGTCAGACGACAGCAGATGGCAGATAACAATTTGAAAATACAGGTAAATATAAATCTTGACGATGGCCAATGATGGCAGATGCAGCGCTCAGATTGGGTATATGATCCGTGACGGCATTCGGTAAGCTGGTCCGAACCACGGCGTTCCGGCTGACGCTGGTCTATCTGTTGCTGTTTGCACTGTTTGCCGCCTCGCTGCTGGGCTATTTCGCCTGGAATACGCGGCGCATGATCACCGAACAGATCTCAACCACCGTGAACGCGGAAATCAGCGAGTTGTCGGAAATCTTTGGGCGGCGGGGCTTGCGCGGCCTGGTTTTCAACATCGAGAATCGGGCGTTGCGGCCGAGCGCCAATCTATATCTCTTGACCACGCCGAATGGGCAGGCGATTGCCGGCAATGTCGGCTCGCTGGCACCCGGCGTGATGGGCACCACCGGCTGGTCCGAGACCGCCTACCGGCGGCTTGACGATCAGGACAACACCGACCACCGCGCGCTGGTGCGCGTCGACCAGCTGAGCAGCGGCTTCCGGCTCTTGATCGGGCGAGATCTGGAGGAACGGCGGCGGCTGTTCGGTATCGTCGCCAAGGCGGCGCAATGGTCGATCCTGGTGGTCGTTGTCCTCGGCATCGGCGGCGGCATTTTTGTCGCGCGGCGCGTGTTGCGGCGGATCGATGCCATGACCGGCACTACCCAGCGCATCATGGCCGGAGATCTGAGCGGACGGCTGCCGGTCGGGCGCAGCGGCGACGAGCTTGACCGCCTGGCCGGAAACCTCAACGCCATGCTGGAGCGGATCGAAGCCCTGATGACGGGCTTGAAGGAAGTTTCCGACAATATCGCCCACGATCTGAAGACGCCGCTGACGCGATTACGCAATCGCGCCGAAGAGGCGCTGGCGAAATCGGCCACCGAGGCCGAATACCGCGCGGCACTGGAACGCACCATCGAGGAATCCGATGGCTTGATTCGTACCTTCAATGCGCTGTTGATGATCGCGCGCGCGGAATCCGGGCAAGCGCGCGGCAACATGGATGACTTTGATGCCGCCGAGGTGGCCTATGGCATCCATGAACTCTATGAGCCGCTCGCGGAAGACGGCGGCATGAGCCTGCGCGTCAAAACCGCGCCGGTGCTGATCCGCGGCAATCGCGAATTGATCAGTCAGGCGCTCGCGAACCTTGTCGAGAATGCGATCAAATATGGAAAGCCCGTTCCGCCGGCGCAGTCGGCGGGGGCGGTCGTCAGCATGGATGCCAAGCAGGTCCTGATCGAGGCCCGGCGCGACGGCGAGCAGGTGCTGCTCAGCGTCACCGATCACGGACCTGGAATTCCGGAAGCGGATCGCAAACATGCGGTGGAGCGATTCGTGCGGTTGGAGGCAAGCCGCACGCTGCCGGGCTCTGGCCTCGGATTGAGTTTGGCCGCGGCGGTCGCCACGCTGCATGGCGGCGAGCTCAGGCTCGGTGACGCCAGCCCGGGCTTGACCGCGACCCTGGCAATCCCGACGCTGAAGGGTGCCAGCGACAGGCTTGCGGTTCAAACGCAGGATGTGCCACAGAAGGTGGCATGAATTCCTCCGCGCCGGGATACGCGGAAGCGAAGGTCAAATCCACCGCACTGGCCGCGCGGTTCGCGGACGGACCGCGTGTCGCCGCTTCCGACAAAGCCGAACAAGGTCTGACGGTTTGGCTCGCCGAGCTCGAGCCGCAACAGACGGCTGTGATCAAAGATCTCTTGGATCATCGCTTCGTCAAGCCCATCCTGCTCGGGATCATCGAATTCTCACCCTATCTCTTCGACCTGATACAATCGGACGCAGCACGCCTGATCCGGCTGCTCACATGCGATCCTGAAGCGCATCTGGCTTGGCTGATCGAAACAGCCTCACGCGAGGTGTTCGCGGCATCCGGCGAAAGCGAAATGATGCGCCTGCTTCGCCGTACAAAATCGGAAGCGGCGCTGCTGATCGCGCTGTGCGACATCGGCGGGGTCTGGCCGGTGATGCGCGTGACGGCGGCGCTGACCGACCTCGCGATCGCTTCCGTGCAGGCGGCGCTGCGCTATCTTTTGCGGCAAGAGGCCGTGCGCGGCAGGCTGTCGCCGCCGCACCCGGATCGGCCTGAGGAGGGTAGCGGCCTGTTCGTGCTGGCCATGGGCAAGATGGGCGCGGGCGAGCTCAATTATTCCAGCGACATCGATCTGATCGTGTTCTTCGATGCCGCGGCGCCGACGCTGGCGAACGATATCGAGCCGCAGCCGTTCTTCGTGCGCGTCACGCAAGGCCTGTCGCGGCTGTTGCAACAGCGCACCGGCGATGGCTATGTGTTCCGCGTCGACCTGCGGCTGCGACCGGATCCGGCCTCGACGCAAGTGGCAATCTCGACCGCCTCGGCGCTGAATTACTACGAGCGGGAAGGACGGACCTGGGAACGCGCCGCCATGATCAAGGCGCAGGCATGCGCCGGCGACCTCAGGGCGGGCGAGGCGATGGTCGCGGAGATCGCGCCGTTCGTCTGGCGCAAGCACCTGGACTTCGCGGCGCTTGCCGATGTGCACGACATGAAACGGCAGATGCAGCTCTTTCGTGGCCAGAGCGAGGTCGCGGTCGAAGGCCACAACGTCAAGGTCGGGCGCGGCGGCATCCGCGAAATCGAGTTCTTTGCGCAAACGCAACAGCTCATCGCCGGCGGCAGGCATCCGGAATTGCGGGTGCGGCCGACCTTGGAAGCACTGAGCGTGCTGGCTTCGAACAACTGGATCACGTTCCAGGCCCGCGACGAACTCACCACGGCGTATGAATTCCTGCGCCGGGTCGAACACCGGCTGCAGATGGTCGCCGACGAACAGACGCATTCGCTGCCCGGTGATAGCAAGGCGGTAGGGCGCTTCGCGAACTTTTTCGGTTACAAGGACCGCGAGGCTTTCGCGAAAGATTTGCTCGGTCATCTCAACGTCGTGCAGGGCCATTACGCAAAGCTGTTCGAGGGCGACGATCCCACGGGTACCGCCAAGCTACCGGATATCGACTACGACGCCGGCCCTGAGGATCCGCGGCTGCTCGAGCATCTCGTCACACGCGGCTTCAAGAAGCCGATAGCGGTGGCGCAGACGCTGCAGCAATGGATGGCGGGCGACTATCGCGTATTCCGGACCGAATCGACGCGCAACGCCTTTGTCGAGTTCGTGCCTGCGCTGATCGAAGGCCTCGCCGACGCCGAAGAACCGGATCGCGCGGTGACGGCGTTTGACCGTTTCCTGCAGGCGCTGCAGCGCGGCGGGCGGCTGATCACGCTGCTCAGCCAGAACCGCGACCTCGTCGCGCTGGTGGCGCTGGTGCTTGGCGCGGCACCTCGGCTGGGCGATATGCTGGCGCGGCAGCCGCAGATCATGGACGGCTTGATCGATCCGCGCTTCTTCGGCGCGATGCCGGATCAGGGCGAACTATCGGCGCGGCTTGCGGCGACGCTGAAGGACGCGGACTCTTACGAAGAATTCCTCGATCGCCTCCGCCTGTTCGGCCAGGAAAGTCTGTTCCTGATCGGCACGCGAATCCTGTCCGGCACGGTCTCCGCGCAGCAGGCGAGCACGGCCTTTGCCGACGTCGCCGAGGGTATCGTCCACACCGTGCATGGCCTCGTCACCGGACGTTTCGCGGCCCAGTACGGCCACATCAAGGGGCAGCAGACCGCGATCGTGGCGATGGGTCGGCTCGGCAGCCGCGAAATGACCGCTGCTTCCGACCTCGATCTGATCCTGCTCTATGATTTCGATGCGGAACATCCCGATTCCGACGGCACGCCCTCGCTGCACGGCGCGCAATATTTCGCGCGCTTCACCCAGCGGTTGATCTCGGCCTTCACGACACGGACGAACTACGGCGTGCTCTATGAGATCGACATGCGGCTGCGTCCCTCGGGCCGGGCCGGACCGGTCGCCTCGCACATCCAGTCGTTTGCCGAATACCAGGAACACGAGGCATGGACCTGGGAGCATATGGCGCTGACGCGGGCGCGGGTAATTTCGGCGTCGCCCGAGTTTCGCGTCCGGATCGAAAAGGTCATTCACGGCGTGCTGACCCGAGCGCGGGACCGCGCGGGCACCGCCAACGATGTCGCGGATATGCGTCGCGCCATCGCGCTGGAGAAGGGCGAAGACGATCT
>JBATYU010000780.1:0-2211 GCA_049674245.1 Bradyrhizobium sp.
GTCGATCGGCGAGCCGGGCACTCAGCTCACCATGCGCACGTTCCACATCGGCGGCGCCGCTCAGATTTCGGAGCAGTCGTTCATCGAGTCGAACTTCGACGGCAAGCTCAAATTCAAGGGCAAGAACATCGCCAAGAACAGCGAAGGCCATTTGGTGGCGATGGTGCGCAACATGGTCGTTGCGATCGTCGATGCCGACGGTACCGAGCGGGCGACCCATCGCATTCAGTACGGCGCGCGCATGCACGTCGATGAGGGCGATACGGTCAAGCGCGGCCAGCGCATCGCCGAGTGGGATCCCTACACCCGTCCGGTGCTTACCGAAGTCGAAGGCACGATCGGATTTGAGGATCTGGTCGAGGGTCAGTCGATCTCGGAAACGCTCGACGAATCCACCGGCATCGCCAAGCGCGTCGTCATCGACTGGCGTTCGTCGCGGGGCGGGGCGGATTTGCGTCCGGCGATCGTGGTCAAGGGCAAGGATGGCAAGTTCCTGAAGCTGCTGCGTGGCGGCGATGCCCGCTACATGCTGTCGGTCGACGCGATCCTGTCGGTCGACGTCGGCGCCAAGGTCAAGCCGGGCGACATCCTCGCGCGGATCTCGACCGAAAGCGCCAAGACGCGCGACATCACCGGCGGTCTGCCGCGCGTTGCGGAATTGTTCGAGGCCCGCAAGCCAAAGGACGCGGCGATCATCGCGGAAATCGCGGGCACCATCCGCTTTGGCCGCGACTACAAGAACAAGCGCCGCATCTCGATCGAGCCTGCCGACAAGACCGAGGAGCCGCGCGAGTACCTGATCCCGAAGGGCAAGCACATCCATCTGCAGGACGGCGATATCGTCGAAAAGGGCGATTTCATCGTCGAAGGCAATCCGGCGCCGCACGACATCCTGGCGATCAAGGGCATCGAGGAACTCGCGGCCTATCTGGTCAACGAAATCCAGGAGGTCTATCGGCTGCAGGGCGTGCTGATCAACGACAAGCACATCGAGGTGATTGTCCGTCAGATGCTGCAGAAGGTCGAGATCACCGACCAGGGCGAGACCGACATGATCTCGGGCGAGCAGGTCGACAAGATCGAATTCGACCAGATCAACGCCAAGGCCAAGGAGGAGGGCAAGAAGCCCGCCACGGGGACGCCGGTTCTGCTCGGCATCACCAAGGCGAGCCTGCAGACCCGCTCCTTCTTCTCGGCGGCGTCGTTCCAGGAGACCACGCGCGTGCTCACCGAAGCCGCCGTCAACGGCAAGGTCGATCCGCTGGAAGGCCTCAAGGAGAACGTCATCGTTGGCCGGCTGATCCCGGCGGGCACCGGCGCCTCGATGGCCAAGATCCGCGAAGTCGCCGTCAAGCGCGACAAGCTCATTCTCGACGAGCGCGAGAAGCAGGCGGCGATCGTGCCTGCGGCCCCCGAAGTCGAGCCGTTGGCGCTGCCGCCGGCGGAATGAAGCCGTAGCTTTACGGTAGTCGAAAAAAGGCCGGCCTTCGCCGGCCTTTTTGCTGCTTTCTTTGCTTGTTGCGACGCAGCAACCGGCTTTGTTCATCTTCCCTTCAGGCTGAAAAGCGCTTTTGCTAAGCTGACTTAGGCTGTCCGTTCCCAGGGGAACCGGCGGGCCGCGCGGTATGGAAAAAATATGCTTGATCTTGCAATCGTTGGCGGCGGCCCCGGCGGGCTGATGAGTGCTTGGTACCTGAAGCGGAAGCTGGGCGAACTCTGCCGCGTCACCCTTTTTGAAGCGTCCGACCGGCTCGGCGGCAAGATCGCGACGCGCAAATTCGATTCCGCGCCCGCGATGTACGAGGCCGGCGTCGCCGAGATCTACGATTACTCGATGACCGGTCCCGATCCGTTGCGCGAACTGATCCAGCATTTCGGTCTGCAGACCATTCCGATGGACGCCGAGCAGGTGCAGCTCGACGGCGAACTCGTGAACGACGTGCCGGGCATGCGCCGCAAATACGGCGCCAGGACCGCGGACGCGATCGAAGCGTTTCGCAAGCGCTGCACCGAGATGGTGTCTCCGATCGAATATTATGAAGGCGTCGGCGCGCACGACAACGAGCATCCCTGGGCCTACATCACCGCCGAGGAGCTGCTCGATAGGGAAGTCGACGATCCGATTGCAAAACACTACTTCAAGGTGATGGCGCGCTCGGATCTTGCCACCGAGACCCACAACACCAATGGGCTCAATGCGCTGAAGAACTT
>JBATYU010000781.1:0-7632 GCA_049674245.1 Bradyrhizobium sp.
GCCGAGATGCTCGCACGGCGGCGCGACCTGCCGCGCCACATGGCCGGCGGCATCGAAAACCCGCTCGGCGCCCGCGCGCTCTATCTGGGCTCGACGCTCTATCGCATTCACGGCTCCAACGAGCCGCAGACGATCGGACAGGCGGTGTCGTCCGGTTGCTTCCGCATGACCAATGAAGATGTGACCGATCTTTATAACCGGGTCTCCGTCGGCGCCATGGTGGTCGTGAAGAACTAGAACCGCGCCGGCGAGGGAACCCGCGCGGCGCGGCGGATCAACGCTTGCGCAGCCATGCCGGTTGCGGCAGCGTTGCGGCAATGAGCCGATCCTCGTATTTCACGATAGCCGCAGCCGCTTTGGTGACAATCGCATGCGATGCGGTTGTCTGGCCGCAACCTGTTTCGGCCGAAATCCCGGCAATCGCGTCGCGTCAGCGCGCCGAGAAGAAAACGTTCACCGACAGTGAAATCATCGACGGGTTTCTAAAAACCGCCTTCGGCGCCGAATACCATCTGGCCGGCCGGGTCGATCGCATCCGGAAATACGACATCCCGGTGCGCGTGTTCGCCGATGGCGCGCGCGCCGACCGCAAGGCGCAGCTTGCAAAAGTGATCGCCGACATCGGCGCGCGGATCCAGCATCTCGATATCGCCATGGCCGAGAGCAGCGAGGCCGCCAATGTCGTGGTCAAGCTGGTGCGCGACCGCGATCTCTACCGCACCATCACCACCTTCTACGGCGGCGAGCGGGCACGCGAGATCAGGACCTCGCTCGATCCGCAATGCCTGTCCGGCTTCCGCAAGAACGACAGCTACCAGATCGAGCATTCCGACGTCATCCTCACCGTCGACAACGGCGATTTCATTTTCCTCGACTGCGCCTATGAAGAACTGTTGCAATCGCTCGGTCCGATCAATGACACGAGCTCGGTGCCCTGGACCATGTTCAACGACAATGTGTCGATGGGCTTCTTCGACGTCTACGACCAGTACATCCTCAATTTGCTCTACGACCCGCGCGTCAAGGCCGGCATGACCGTGGAAGAGGTCAAGGCCGTGCTGCCGGAGGCGATGGCGGACGTCCGCGTTTGGGTGAGGAAGGTGAATGACCTGCCCGAATAGCGCTAGCTCTTCGAGCCGCAGATCGCCTGCAGCGCGGTCCATTCGCCGGGCATCAGCAGCGGCGCCCCGGTTGGCGGGCGGTCGGCTTCGCTCATCCGCTTCAGCCGGTCCTCGGTCAGGGGATGGCTCGCCAGGATGGTCATCTCGCTGTCGCCCTGTTTTCCGGTCACGCGAAACAACAGCTCGCCCATCGGCTTGGGCGAGCGGCCGAGCTTTCGCATCACGTCCATCGCGAATGTATCGGCGCTCTGCTCGACGTCACGCGAATAGGACGACGTCACCAGCGTGCGCGAGGCGAACACCAGCGCGCCCGCGCCTGTGATGTCGCCGAACAACAGGCCGACCAGGAACGAGGTGCCGCTGTCGTGGATCAGGTTGCGCATATTGTCACGGTGCTTCAGGTGCCCGAGCTCGTGCGCCAGGACGCCCGCGATCTCGTCCGGACTCTTGGCCTTGGCGAGCAGGCCGCTGAACAGAATGACCTTGCCGCCCGGCAGCGCCAGCGCGTTGGGAACCGACGTCTGGAGAACTTCCGAGGCGACCGCGGTATCCAGACCAGCAGCCTCGCGCAAGGACCGCAGCAATTTGTCGAAAGCCTTTTGCCCGGACGCGGCATTGCAGGTCTTGTTGCCAAAGATGGTCTTGATCTGCACCTCGGCGGCATCGCCAAGGCGCCGCTCGACGCCTTGCGGCACGATCGGCGCAAGCCGATCGGCGGCGAGCGGTATGGCAAACATCACGAGCGTCACGATGGAGATCACCGCGGCCAGCGACCAGCCGACGATCTTTGTCACCGCGCGACCGTCGATCCTGTTCTCGCCGAGCCGCGGGCAGCGCGAGGCCACCTCGGCCGCCAGCTGCGTGTTGCGGATTTCGATCCGTGCCAGCGGCGGCGCGGAGAGACACATTGCGCGCAACGTTTCCTGCGCGCCATCGACCTGACGGATATCGGCATAGGCCCACAGGATTGGCGCTGCGCCGTCTTCGCTGATCTCGAGTTGATCCTTGAAGGCGAGGCATACAGTGCGACGCCGGCTCGAGCGGCCGTCGAAGAAGATGGCGGTGTCGCTCGATCCCGGCGTGGATGCGTCCTGAACAGCGCTATCCGTCACGGCGGCGGCTCATGCAGCTAGAATCCCGCGACGTCGAGGCCGTCGGCAAAGCCTTCACCGAGCGCGCTTGCCAGTTCGCCTTTGGTCGCGACATCCGCCACGGCGGAAAGACCGTAGAGGCGGATGGATTGCACCACACGCTCCCAGATGTCGCGCACGAGATAGACCCGGATCACGACATTGAGCGAAAGGATGAGCGCGAGATAGCCGAGGACCGTCAGCACTAGAAGCGGAATGCTCGTCGAAAGCGCTTGCGCGCCTGCGGGTTGGCTGAGATTTGCTCCGCTCAATTTCGCGACAACGAGACCAGCCGTTCCGAAATAGGCTCCCGCGATGATGGACAACAGCCAGTACCAGCCGATCACCTTCCAATAGAGCCCGTGCAGGGCGGAGCTCTCCAGGCCAGATTCCACGCGCACGTCGCCGAAGCGAATGCCTTCGAGCCACCAGCGCCACTCGGCCGCCTTGAATTTCGAGTAGAGCAGAGGAAAGAACGGAAACAGCACTAGGGCAAAGGGCGCAAGCAGCCACAAATGCCAGACGCGCTTAAAAAACTCAAAGCCCTGCCCCTCAAAGCTACCTTGCAGATCGCCATAATAGGTGTGGCCCATCTTGTAGCGCTCGAGCGCCGCCTCGCGCCACGGCAGCGCCAGGCCGAGCGTCAATAGCGCCAGCAAGCCCCAGAGCATCGCGCGCCAGGCGTAAGCCCAGCCCGAGCCATCCATCCAGAACCGCACACCGCGCCAGACCGTGCGCGTCAGGCGGTAGCGCCGCGCGCGATAGATCGCGAATTGCCCGAAGGCGTAGAAGGCAAGCACCAGCGGAACGCTCGCAAAGCCTTTCAGCCGTTCGGCTTCGACGGTGATGAGGAAATACACGAGATAGATCGGAACCAGGATCGCGAGGGCAAACAGGAAGCCGATCAGAAGCTCCCTGCCGCGCCCGGTATATTCCGCGGCATCGCCGTCGATCACGGTGTTCGACCACAGATGCCGGCGGATATCGGTCGCAAGCCAGAAGCGGTAGAAGCCGGCGGTGATAAACTCCAGCGCCGCTCCCTTCGCGACCAGGCGAAAGAACTCGCCGCGGTCGCCGGAAAACGCCACCAATGAAGGGAGCGGCGGCGGCTCTTGAGGATGCAACGGCTCCCAACGCATCTGATTCACGGGATCAACCTCCACCATCAACCTGAAGGAGCAGGCGCGCTCTGACAAGACCATAGATGAGCGATCTGTCGGTTTGAAGACAATCCCGGTTCGAGCGTTAGTGGCCTCTTATCGAACTCGTGATGAGTTGCTGCTTCAAAGAGTTACGCAGATTTTTCGAATAATTCCCGCCCGATCAGCATGCGCCGGATTTCGCTGGTGCCGGCGCCGATCTCATAGAGTTTTGCGTCGCGCAGCAGGCGGCCGGCGGGATAATCGTTGATATAACCGTTGCCGCCGAGCAACTGGATCGCGTCAAGCGCGCATTGCGTGGCCTTTTCCGACGCATAGAGAATGGCGCCGGCGGCATCCTCGCGCGTGGTCTCGCCGCGGTCGCAGGCTTTTGCCACCGCATAGACGTAGGCGCGCGACGCGTTCATCGTGGTGTACATGTCGGCGATCTTGCCCTGCACCAGCTGGAAGGTGCCGATCGGCTCGCCGAACTGTTTTCGTTCATGCACATAGGGCATCACCACATCCATGCAGGCCTGCATGATGCCGAGCGGTCCCGCCGCCAGCACCGCGCGCTCGTAATCGAGGCCCGACATCAGCACATTGACGCCACGGCCGACTTCGCTGAGCACGTTTTCTTCCGGGACTTCGCAATCCTCGAACACCAGTTCGCAGGTGTCGGAGCCGCGCATGCCGAGCTTGTCGAGCTTTTGCGCGGTGGAAAATCCCTTCATGCCTTTCTCGATGATGAACGCGGTGATGCCGCGCGGCCCGCCGGCAGGGTCAGTCTTGGCATAGACCACGTGCGTATCGGCGACCGGACCATTGGTGATCCACATCTTGCTGCCGTTCAGCACGTAGCGATCGCCCTTCTTGTCGGCGCGCGTCTTCATCGACACGACGTCGGAGCCGGCGCCAGGCTCCGACATCGCCAGCGAGCCGACATGGTCGCCCGAAATCAGTTTTGGCAGGTATTTCCGCTTCTGCTTTTCGTTGCCGTTGCGGCGGATCTGATTGATGCAGAGATTGGAATGGGCGCCATAGGACAGACCGACCGCTGCCGACGCGCGGGAGATTTCCTCCATCGCAATGCAGTGCTCGAGGTAGCCGAGCCCCGAGCCGCCATATTCCTCCTCGACCGTAATCCCGTGCAGGCCGAGCGCGCCGATCTTCGGCCAGAGGTCGCGCGGAAACTGATTGCTCCGGTCGATCTCGGCGGCGCGCGGCGCGATCTCGTTGCTTGAGAAATCCTGCACTGTCTCGCGGATCGCGTCGGCAGTCTCGCCGAGATCGAAATTGAACGTCGGGTGCGCGTTGGGGATCATCGGCGTCATGCCTCCGGGCAAATCATGCTGTCAGGTAACAGCCTTATTCTCCGGCAATCAGCTTGTCACGGGTGCAACGGGCGGAGAAGGGGGCGCGCGTTCGCGCCGCAATACGCTTTTATGCAGCCCTGTGCGGCAAACTCTCCCTTGCTCCGGCGCGCGCAACGGGCTGTAATTCACCCACAATATCGCCCGCAGGCGGACATTGGCGGGTGGAAGCATTCAGGGAGCCGGCCCATGCACGGGACCATCGATCTCGCCCAGGACGCGACCCAAAAGGCCGCGCGGGAGCGCGCTTATTCGATACCGCTCGACGCGTTCGACCCCGGCGATCCCGAATTGTTCAAGACCGATAGCTTCTGGCCGTATTTCGACCGGCTGCGCCAGGAAGAGCCGGTGCACTACTGCAAGGACAGCATCTTCGGGCCCTATTGGTCGGTGACCAAATATAACGACATCATGGAGATCGAGACCAATCATGCGGTGTTCTCCTCGGCGGCTTCGCTCGGCGGCATCACCATCCGCGACGTCCCGCCCGACCTGCGGCGCGAAAGTTTCATCGCCATGGACCAGCCGCGCCATGGCGCGCAGCGCAAGACGGTCGCGCCGATGTTCACGCCGACGCATCTCGACCAGCTCGCGATCAACATCCGCAAGCGCTCGGCGGAATGCCTGGACAACCTGCCGAAAAACGAGGTGTTCGATTGGGTCGATCGGGTCTCGATCGAGCTGACGACGCAGATGCTTGCGGTATTGTTCGACTTCCCCTGGGAGGACCGCCGCAAGCTGACGCGCTGGTCCGATGTCGCAACGACGCTGCCCGGACCGGGCGGCGTCGTCGCCACCGAAGATCTGCGGCAGGTCGAGCTATTGGAATGCGCAAGGTATTTTTCAAAGCTCTGGAAGGAGCGCATCGATCAGCCGCCGAAGAGCGACCTGTTGTCGATGATGGCGCACAGCGAAGCCACGCGCGACATGGACCCAGCGAATTTTCTCGGCAATCTGGTGCTGCTGATCGTCGGGGGCAACGACACCACCCGCAACACGCTGTCGGGCAGCATCTATGCGTTGAGCCAAAATCCGGATCAGTACAGCAAACTCCGCGAAAATCCCGACCTGATCGACAGTTTCGTGCCGGAGGTGATCCGCTGGCAGACGCCGCTGGCCCATATGCGCCGCACGGCGCTTGCCGACATCGAGTTCCGCGGCAGAAAGTTCAAGAAGGGCGACAAGGTCGTGATGTGGTACGTGTCGGGGAACCGCGACGACGAGGTCATCGAGCGCCCTTACGAATTCTTGATCGATCGGGCGCGGCCGCGAACCCACATCTCCTTCGGATTCGGCATTCATCGCTGCGTCGGCTTGAGGCTTGCCGAACTGCAATTGAAGATCATCTGGGAAGAGATCCTGAAGCGCTTCGACAAGATCGAGGTGGTGGGCGAACCCAGGCGGGTATATTCGAGCTTTGTCAAAGGATACGAGACCCTGCCCGTCCGCATTGCGGGCTAGCGCGTATTCCGCCAGAGTAAGCGCCGGCTTTGCGAATGGAACAATAGAATATGCGCAAGACCATAGATTACCGCGTCAAGGTACCCAGGATTGATCAGCGATGAACGTTCAGACCGCCATCCGGCCCGATCAGAACGAGCGTCTGCGCCAGGCGCGCGAGGAAGCCTATTCGACGCCGCTGAAGGATTTTCACCCCGGCGCCCCAAAACTGTTCCAGGACGATACGCTGTGGCCGTTTTTCGAGCGGCTGCGCAAGGAAGAGCCGGTGCACTACTGCACCAATGCGCCGATCGACCCCTATTGGTCGGTCGTCAAATATAACGACATCATGCATGTCGAGACCAACCACGGCATCTTCTCCTCCGATGCCCGCCTCGGCGGTGTCGCGATCCGTGACGCGCCGGAGGGCTACGACTGGCCGAGCTTTATTGCGATGGATCAGCCAAAACACTCGGCCCAGCGCAAGACGGTGGCGCCGATGTTCACGCCGACCCATCTCGACGAACTTGCCGTCCTGATCCGCGAGCGTTCGGTCCGGGTGCTGGACAATTTGCCGCGCAACGAGACCTTCAATTTCGTCGATCTCGTGTCGATCGAGCTGACCACGCAGATGCTGGCGACGCTGTTTGATTTTCCCTGGGAAGAGCGCCGCAAGCTGACGCGCTGGTCCGACGTCTCGACCGCGCTTTCCAAGAGCATGATCGTCGAATCGCCGGAGCAGCGCCGGGCCGAGATGGACGAATGCAGGGCCTATTTCGCCAATCTCTGGAACGAGCGCGTCAACGCCGAGCCGCGCAACGACCTGATCTCGATGATGGCGCACAGCGACGCCACGCGTCACATGGACGGCGACAATCTGATGGGCAACATCATCCTTCTGGTCGTCGGCGGCAACGACACCACCCGCAACACCATGAGCGGTTCGGTGCTGGCGCTCAACGAGCACCCCGACCAATATCGCAAGCTGCGCGACAACCCGGCGCTGATCGATTCCATGGTCCCGGAAGTCATTCGCTGGCAGACGCCGCTCGCGCATATGCGGCGTACCGCGCTGGTCGATACCGAGATCGGAGATAAAAAGATCAGAAAAGGCGACCGCGTCGTGATGTGGTACGTGTCGGGCAACCGCGACGAGGAGGTGATCGAGAACCCGAACGAGTTCATCATCGATCGCGCCCGCCCGCGCAGCCATCTGTCGTTCGGCTTCGGCATCCATCGCTGCGTCGGCATGCGGCTTGCCGAGCTGCAACTCAAAATCGTCTGGCAGGAGATTCTGAAGCGCATCGACCGCATCGAGGTGGTAGGTCCGCCGGAGCGGGCCTATTCCAGCTTCCTGCGCGGCATCGTATCGCTGCCGGTTCGCATTCCAGCATGATGGTGGGCACGCTTGCGCTTTGCCCACCCTACA
>JBATYU010000782.1:0-6695 GCA_049674245.1 Bradyrhizobium sp.
GCGCTGGGCGACCGAGTTCAGATCGTAGCCGGCTGAGAAGGCTTTCCCGGTGCCGGTCAGCACCAAGACCCGGATCGCGGGATCGGCCTCGATGCGGTCGAACAGGTCCAGGAGTGCGCCGAGATCCTCAGCCTCCAGCCGGTTCAGATGTTTTGGCCGGTTGAGGCGGATGGTGGCACGCGCGCCGTCCTCTTCAAGGACCGGTGGCGTCGCCGTTTCGACCGATGCGGATCGGACATGCATTACTTGTTCTCCAGTTGCCGCCGCCGGGCCTCGGCGTCGATGGTCTCGGCCAGATCCGGATGCCGCGCCATCAACAGGCGGAAGTCGACGAGATCGAGCACCAAAAGCTGCGATACCCTTGTGGTCATGATATTGGCGGAGCGCAGATTGTTGCCGAGCAGCGCCATCTCGCCGAAGAACGCGCCGTCACCAAGCCTGACCTTTTTGCCCGGCAGATCGACTTCGACCTCGCCATCGGCGATGAAATACATGCAATCGCCCTGTTGGCCCTTGCGGATGATCGTGGTGCGCGCCGGCAGGTCCATGGTGCGCAGCATGTGCGTCACGTCGGCGATCGCCGCTGGGCCAAGCGCCGCAAAGAACGGCACCTTGCTGACCGACTCCCAGGTTTTCAGGAAATTGTCGCGGCGGGTCTCGGCGGCAAATCCGGTGGCCAGAATACCGGTCCATAGCCCGAACACGCCGAGACCGCAAATCATCACAAATGCCGCGACCAACCTGCCGAGCGGCGTGATCGGCACAACGTCGCCATATCCCGTTGTGGTCAGGGTCGCGACCGCCCACCATAATGCCGCCGGCACGCTGTTGAAGCTGTTCGGCTGGACGTCGCGCTCCAGACAATACATCGCCACCGAGGACAGGAACAGCACCATCAGGAAAATCACCAGCACGCTGAGCAGCGGCCCGGTTTCCTGCACCAGCACCCGGCGCAATTGGCGCAATCCCGGAATCCCCGGGACCACCTTGAACATCCAGAATATGCCGAGCAGCCACGCCGATTTGGGATTCGCACCAAGGACGAGCGCGAGCGGTATGGCCGCAGCGGAGAGGGCGTCGAGCAGCCCACGGCCGGATAGTGCGTAAGTCCATCCGCGGTGCACCTGAACGGCGTGGCGAAGGCGGACCACCCATTCGAACACGAAGAAAGCCAGGCACGCCCACAGCACCGGGTCGACCCAGTGATGTGCCGCCTCATAGGCGGGATCCACCGTGAGCAGAACCATCATGGCGACGCCAACCAGGACGGCGACATAGGCTGGCCTGGTCATGTTGCGGCCGGCTGTCGCCACCATGAATAACGCCAGAGCTGGAAACAGACGCGGCTTGGACATTCGAAAAAACGCGGCCTGAGGCTCAAGGAGAAACAAATACGGCCACGGCATGGCCGCGTCGGACAAAGTGCCCGCGTGAGGGGAAGCCGTCAACGACAGCCGGAAAACAGCGTTATCGGCCGCTCGCCCTGAAGCTGTTCGCGCTGCAACGGAGCCTGACATTAGGTCGCGTCAGCCCGTACGAATAGGCGGGGTATTAAGGGAATTTGGCCGTAATAACCCGAATCAAAGACAAATCGTCGCCTTTTCCGCGTATTTCAAAAGCCTCCACGGACACTATGATGGCAGGCGCGCTGAAATCGACCGGCACGCCCGCTCTCTCGCTTTAGGTTTGGTTGGCCCCGATGGATACCTCACATCTCGCAGAACACGCCGGCGCAGCCGGCAGCTTCTTTGCGTCGATCTTCGTGGTCGCGACCCTGTCGATGCGGACGATGATCCCGCTCCGGGTGTTCGGCATCCTCACCAACATCATCCTGATCACGACGGCGATCCCGACCCATAATTACGCGACGCTGATCCTGCATTCGGTGCTGCTGCCGCTCAACACCTACCGCCTGCACCAGATGCTGCAGCTGGTGCGCGACGTGAAAAAATCCGTCAACAGCGACCTGTCGATGGACTGGCTGAAACCCTTCATGACCGAGCGCAAATGCGCGACCGGTGAGGTCCTGTTCTACAAGGACGAGAAGGCGCAGAGCATGTTCTACATCGTCAGCGGCCGCTTCAAGCTGGTCGAATCCGGTATCGAATTGCCGGTCGGCGCCATCGTCGGCGAACTTGGCATGCTGTCGCCGTCGAACGTGCGAACCCAGACCTTGGAATGCATCGAAGCGGGCGTCATTCTCAGCGTCAGCTACGACCAGGTCGAGCAGCTTTATGTGCAGAACCCGGCCTTCGGCTTCTACTTTCTTCGTCTTGCCAGCGCGCGGCTGTTTCAAAACATCAGCACGCTGGAGCAGCGGCTGGCGCAACAGACGGCGGCGCTGCCTGCGGCGGCGCCGAAGCCAGCGTAGCGGTGCCAACTTCGAAACGGGGAACCAGAGTGTCGGACGATGGCCTGTTGTCTTCGCTTCGTTACCTGTTCGCCGATTTCCTCGACGAGCAAGACAACACGCCGCCATCCCCGCCCGACGGCGCGCCGCCCGTCGTCAGCGACGGCATTCGTCTGTTGATGGATTATCAGGGCGCTGCCTACGCCAGACTCTATGTCGAGCGGTTGGCCCGCTTCGTCGGCCGTCAGGATGTCGATGCCGCGATGTTCTGTGAAATCGCGCGACTGATGGCGAACCGCATGGCCTATGAGGATGCGATCCGGATCGCGCAGTTGAAGCTTGCCGAGTTCCGAGACAGCGACGGTCAGGTTCGATCCACCGACATCAGGAAATTCCGGTTCGATGAACTCGTCGATGCGCTTCCAGCGGTAGCCGCCGAACCCGTGCTCATGGCGCTCGACAGGGTGGGGTGGGCGCACAGGCAGGTCTCGATTCCTTTTAGCACGCTAAGCCAATGGGGCATTCGCCGGTTGAGGGTCGAAGCGTGGCTGCGCCGCTGGCGGCTGTTTTCGATCCGCTATGGCGAGGAGCGCAAGTGGGTCGAACGCTGGCTGCACATGATCTGCCGCAGTCTGGCGAAGCAGCCGAAAGCGGCATCCGCGATCGTTCAAACCGCGACCATGGTCGAAGGTTATGGCGACCGCTACCGTCAGGGGCTCGCCGATTGGCACGCGATCATCGACGGCCTGGCGAAACCGACCTTCGATGGCGTGCTGCCGCTCGCAGACCTCGCCGGCGCGGTGGCGGAAGCGCGCGCCGCCGCCTTGCCCGATCCGAGGCAGGATGCGCTCAAGCGCGCGATCGCACAGATCAGGGCACGGGCGCTCGGGACCGGCGCCATTGCCGCGGCAGGATGACCTTCTGTTTTATTTTGACGCGGCCGCGACCTTGATCAGCGCGCGCTGGCCGGCCGCGGTCAAATCGCTGAGCGTCGTTTTGCCGCTGCTTGCGCATCTGACGATATGCTTGGCGATGCGTTTGCGGACGACGTAGTCCTCACCATGCGGGGCCTTCTCGCAAACGCGCTCGAGCGCGACGTTCATGTTTGCCAGGGTGCGCGAGTTGAATCTACCCTCGATCATCTCCCCCTCCTCGTGTTCCTCCTCACTTTGAAATTTAGCCACCAAGGCCGCGATGCTGGAGCGGTTCCGCAAAATCCGTCGCTATGACCTGTGACAGCCGGAAAAGGGGACCCGTCTTGGCTTCGCCGCTCGTTGAAGAAGCAAAGGACCAAGCGATGAAACACCCCGGTCAGGCAATCGTCAAGGGAAGAGCAGCGCAGCAGGCATTGGGTGCGCCGCGGAAAAACGCTTAAGCGCTTTGCGCTGTTTTCACGACCACGACGTTGTCCTCGTGGCCGGCGTGCCGCTTCAAATATTCCCGGCGCATGCCAATCTCGTCGCGAACGAATTCATAGCCGAGCTTGAACGTATCGAGCCCGTCGCTAGAGATGGCGCCGTCGCGCAGTCCTATCACCGCGCCGCGCAGGATGCCTTCTAGCTCGTCCTGCAGCGCCTCGAGCGCATCCAGCGAATTGGCATGCTCGATGCGCTCGCCGATGTCGAGGATGGCGGTGGCGAGCTCACATCGTGCTCGAGGAGGGCGAGCGCCCGGGCGCGCGGCGGGACCTTGGCGTCGGTGCGCAACACCGCAAGATCGGCTTGCCTGCGATCGAACTGCGTCAGCGCCTTGGCATTGTCGGCATTGAACGCGATCTTCAGGCGCAGCCGCGACGAAGTGTTCTTGAGCACAGCGGCGGGCTTGGCGGCGACGGGCGCCTCATCGCTGTTGGCGTCGCCGACGGCGAACGTCAGCGTCTCGGAATTGCGCAACCAAACGCGACCGCCCGCGACCGTCGCAACGTAAGGATCAGGGTCAGTAGCGCAAATAGCAGCACCTGCCGGGCGGTTACTTGCGACAACCTGCGAGCGTGGGAGAGGTTATTCGGCCGACGGCGTTGGGACCTCAGCGCTCATGGCTCTCACCCAATGTCGGGACAGTTTGCCGCACCCGCGGTCATATGGACCGTCCGACGAGATCGTAAATAGTTAAAAAAGAACGATAATTCGCAAGCGCCGATGATCCGCCGGCGCGCGGACTGCAAACCGCCCGCGCCGGTAACCTTACCCGCCGGCGGAAACCGAGGTTCGCCGCTATCGCCGTCCGGCCACACCTCACCCTTTTTCAGTTCCCCACAGGTGCAATCCCGCGGGAGATGTCATAAAAGGTCAATGCCGGGCCGATTTAGCCGGGTTTTTTTGGGAGTTGCGTCGAACGCCTCGTTCTTACCGTGCGTTCCAGGTCCGAGCCAGCGAGGCGTCAGCTTTGTCGTTTCCCCCTATGTCGTCATCGGTTCCGGTAGGTCTTTTGATCGGCTGGATGCTGCTTTTGACGGTCAAGCACATCATCGCGGACTTCCTGCTGCAGAATTCCTGGATGGCGCATGGCAAGGATCAGAAGACCGGCTGGGCACTGCCGCTCTTGGTGCATTGCCTGATACACCTTGCAGTTGCGCTTGCGATGATCCTGATCGTCGCGCCGCGGTTCTGGTTCGTCGCCTTTATCGATTTTGCGATCCACATCACCATCGACCGCGCCAAGGGCCTTTGCGTCTCGACCTTCAACGTGACACTAGAGCATCAATGGTTCTGGTGGCTGATCGGCATCGATCAGGCGCTGCATCATCTGACCGGTTTTGGTTTGTCGATCTTCATGGCGGCGAACGGCTGATCTTGCCGGTTCACACTCCGATAGCCCGCGTGATCTCCTCCACTTGTACAAAGTTCGCCGCTACATGATGTGCGCCAGCATCCCTCAGGCGGGCCTCATGCCCGTCTCGAATATGCGAGGCGGCAAGAAGGCCAATGACGGTCATGCCTGCAGCTACTCCAGCTTGGACGCCGCTCACGCTGTCCTCGATCACGATGCTCGATCCGGGATTAACTCCCATACGCTCGGCGGCATGCAGGAAAATATCCGGATGAGGCTTGCCGCGCCGGACCTGGGACGCGCTGTAGACGCATGAACCAAAAAACTGTGTCAACTCAAGCAACTCAAGACAGAGCGCGAGGCGATCGGGCGACGAGGACGAAGCGATACAACGCGGGACATGCAAAAACGCCTCAATGTAGGCGCGGGCACCCTCGATGGGCTGAAGTTCTCGACGAAAGGCAGCCAACGTGCGGTCTTGAAGCTCCGCCGGAAAGTCATCAGGAAGCGGACGTCCGATCGCTGTTTCAATCGCAGCGATGACCTCGGGAAAGCGTTTACCCATATATGTCCGAATAGCATCATCCGGCGTAGTCGGTACGCCGAGTTCACTGACGAAGTCGGCAAGTACCGTGTTAGCCACCATTTCGCTGTCAGCCAGTACGCCATCGAAATCGAAAATGATGAGGTGCTTCACGGCTTCGGCGCTGTTACGGCTGTTCGACGGCAAGGCGCAATCCGAAGCCGACGAGAACCGCGCCAGTGAGCCTGTCGAGCAAGCGCGCCACGGCCGGGTTTCTCAGCCAACATGACATAGACCGCGCCGCCGCACTCAGGAGTGCGAACCACAGCGCTCCCTCCAGGATGTGAATGGCGGCCAGCGCGATCACGAAGGGCTTAACCTCTACTCCTGCGGGCACGAATTGAGGGAGGAACGTCACGTAGAACACTCCAACCTTCGGATTCAAAAGGTTAGTCAGCAGCCCACGCACGAACCAGTGTCCGCCGCCGCCGCGCAACGTTTGAGTCGCGTCCGTCTGCAGTGCGTCTTGACGCGGGTTCAATAAGAGACCAAGCCCGAGCCAGAGGAGATAAGCGGCACCGGTCCACTGAAGTACGGTGTAGGCCAGCGTCGACACCGTCAGCAGCGCTCCCAGTCCAAACGCGACTATTAGTCCCCAAAGCACCAGACCGCAGCAGATTCCGAGCCCCGCAGCCGCAGCTCGCCGCGGTCCTTCCAGAACCACCGTGCGCAGCATGAGCACAGTGTCCAGTCCCGGAGTAATGGTGATAATAGCGCCAGCAAGCGCAAAGGCGAGAAGAGCAACCGTCGGGGTCACGCCAACTTCCTTTAAAGGCGAGAGAATGCGATGATGTCGCTCGAGTAATGGCGGGGATGCCGAGTCCTGTTAAACCAGTGACAGAATACGCATCTTCTTAGATGCCAGACAACAAATGACTCCGAACACAACTCAGATTCTATTTCTAAATATTACGGAAAAAGAAATAGTGCACCGCTTCCCTTACAAAAAAGCCGTCAATGTGCGCTCCGCCCGGATCGCCCGTCACGAGCGCG